>DASVLY010000588.1:0-10438 GCA_036384635.1 Noviherbaspirillum sp.
CAGCAAGGTTTCCCAGCAAGACGATCGACGCCACTTTATCGGGTTCCTTCTGGTATTGTTCCGCCATCATGAAGCAAAACACCGCTGGCGGCAGTGAAGCAAACAGATACATCTGGCCGCGTTGATCGGGCGTGAGCGTCATCACGCCGTCCAACATCCACGCGACAATCAGCCCCGCGACCGGGCAGACAATGGCGCCGGCCAATCCGATATGCCAGCTTCTCAGGCTCACATCAAGCATGCGTACGCCAAGCGCGAACAGCATGATCGGAATGCACGCATCCCCCAGCATCTTGAGCGCCTGCATCAGCGGTAAAGGCAAACTGATATGAACGATCGCGAACAGCGTGCCGGCCATCATCGCGATCATCATCGGGCTGGTGAGAAATTGCCATACCGGCGTATGCTGTTTCCGACCGCTTTCGATAATCTTGATGCCGACCGAAAAATAGACAAGATTGCATGCCATGAACAGCGCCACCGCAGCCGACAGCCCCGCCGTACCGAATGCCAGCACTGCCAATGGCAAGCCCATGTTGCCGCAATTGCTGTACATCATCGGCGGCACGAAGCTGCGCACATCGTAGCCGAAGATTCGCGCAAGCGGCCATGCAATCAGCCCGGAACCGAGGGAAATCAGGACGCCGGCCAGAATCAGTGCGCCGTTACGCGCAAGATCGAAATCCTTTGCCGCCAGTGCGGTAAACACCAGCAATGGGCACAACACGCCTATGCTGACGCGATTGACCGCCGCCATGTCGGATCTGGCACTGTCGCCGCGCAGGCGCGCATAGCCATAACCGAGCGCGATGATGATGAAGACTGGCAGGATGATGCCGAGAATGCGTTGAAATACTTGCATTGCATTTCTTTCATGGAAAGCCTCGCTCGCCCATTGTAACGAGCATTCCGGTGCCGCGTTTCCTGGAAATACAGCTTCTACTTGAGCAAGCGCGCTTCCGCACGCGCAACAGCTTCGGTCGATCCGCGCAATACGACAATGTCACCCGCGTGCAGCACAGTCTCCGGTGCAACTTCGATACGGCTTTTTCCACGCCGGAGTATCGTCACCTCGGCACCGATTTCCGGCAGTTTCAACGCGCCCAGCGGTTTTCCGATCGACTTCGCACCCTCGCCCAAAGCGACCGAATGCAGACGCACATGCAGATGCTCGGCATCATCCGACACATCGCTGGCACCATGGAAATAACCGCGCAACGACGCATAACGCTCGTCGCGCGCGGCCTGCACCCGATGCACCACGCGCCGCAACGGCACGCCCAGCATCACCAGCGCGTGCGATGCCAGCATCAGGCTGCCCTCAATGGCTTCCGGCACGACTTCGGCCGCGCCGGCGTTGCGCAACTTGTCGAGATCGGTGTCATCATGGCTGCGTACGATGACCGGCAAGGCCGGCGCCAGTTCATGCGCAAAATGCAGCACTTTCAGCGCCGACGGCGTACTCGCGTAGGTAACCACCAATGCAGCAGCACGGTGAATACCGGCTGCGACCAGGCTCTCGCGTCGCGCCGCATCACCGAACGACACATGAGCGCCGGCAGCCTGCGCTTCACGCACCCGGTCGGGATCGAGATCGAGCGCGTGATACGCAATGCCCTCCTCTTCCAGCAGCTTGGCAAGACTCTGCCCGGTGCGTCCGAAGCCGGCAATCAGCACGTGCTTCTGCGTGGCCATGGTGCGCGTTGCAATCTGCGTCAACGCCAGCGACTGCAGCATCCATTCGTTGGCCGACAGCTTCATTACGATCGCGTCGGATTTGGCAATCACGAAGGGCGCCGCCAGCATCGACAGCACCATCGATGCCAGGATCAATTGAATGATGAGCGGGTCCATCATTTGCAGACCGCCAACCTGGTTCAGCAGCACGAAGCCGAACTCGCCCGCCTGCGCCAGCGAAAGGCCGGTGCGCAATGCAACGCCGGTAGAAGTGCCAAACAATTTGGCCAGGCCCGCGATCAAACCGAACTTGAGCAGCACCGGTCCGGTTAACAACAGCAATGCCAGCCACCAGTTCTCGAACACCAGCCGCACATTCAGCAGCATGCCGATAGTGATGAAAAACAAGCCGAGCAGCACGTCGCGAAACGGCTTGATGTCTTCCTCCACCTGATGCTTGTATTCCGTTTCCGAAATCAGCATGCCGGCGACGAAGGCGCCGAGCGCGAGCGACAGACCGGCACGTTCGGTGATCCAGGCAGCGCCCAGCGTAACCAACAGCAAGTTGAGCATGAACAATTCCTGCGAGCGGCGCCTGACCACGATATGGAACCAGCCGCGCATCAAGCGCTGTCCGATCACTAGAAGCAGCACCAGCACGATCATCGCCTTCATCGCTGCCAGCGCCAGCGTCGCCAGGAAGTTGCCGGAATTCCCCGCCAGCGCCGGCACAAGGATCAGCAAAGGCACCACCGCCAGATCCTGGAACAGCAGGATACCGATGATCTGCCGGCCATGCGGGCTTTCCAGTTCAAGCCGCTCGGTCAAAAGCTTGGAGACGATCGCAGTGGACGACATCGACAGCGCACCACCCAGCGCAAACGCGGCGCTCCAACTGATGTCGGCCAACTGCGGCAGCAGATGCGCAACCAGCCAGCCGAACACCATGGTGGCGACAATTGTGAGTCCGACCTGCGCCAAGCCGAATCCGAACACGGTGCGCCGCATCGCCGTCAGTTTCGGCAGCGAAAATTCGAGGCCGATCGAAAACATCAGAAACACCACGCCGAACTCGGCCAGTGTGCGCGTGGTTTCATTTTCTTCGGCCATCCCAAGGCCATACGGACCAATCAGAATGCCGACCACCAGATAACCAAGCATTGGCGGCAAATGCAGCATGCGGAACGCGACCACGCCAAGCACGGCAGCGGCGAGCAGAATAAGCGTGAGTTCGAGGGCCGAAAACATTTGTTAGTCAAAGAATATGGAACGGAGCGACTTGGGAATCTGCTTGAAAAGCCGTCGATACCGAATTATTGTTGTTACTGGCAGATTTTTTGCTTTGATCGTTTATACTTTGGGCATGAGTGTACCCCAAGCAAAAACCTTGCCGAAAGCTTTTGATCGAACAGATGCGCAGCGCGCGCTGGACTTGGCACGCTCGACGCTGCAGATCGAAGCCGATGCGATCCTCGCCTTGAAAAACCGGCTTTCCGACAGCGCCGACGACGCATTTGCACAAGCGGTCGGCTTGTTGCTGCAATGCGGCGGGCGCGTCGTCGTCTCCGGCATCGGCAAATCCGGGCATATTGCGCGCAAGATTGCAGCAACGCTGGCCTCAACCGGCACACCGGCACTGTTCGTGCATGCAGCCGAAGCGCTGCATGGCGACCTCGGCATGATTACCGAGAACGATGCGCTGATTGCGATTTCCAATTCAGGAGAGGCGGCAGAGTTCCTCGCGATCATCCCTATTGTCAAACGCATGGGTGCCAAACTGATTGCGATTACCGGCAATGCAACGTCAAGCCTGGCGCGGCTTGCTGATATCCATCTCGATGCGCGAGTGGACAAGGAGGCTTGCCCGTTGAATCTGGCTCCAACCGCAAGCACCACGGCCACGCTGGCGCTGGGCGATGCGCTGGCTGTGGCGCTACTTGATGCACGAGGCTTCCGCGAAGAGGATTTCGCGCGCTCCCATCCGGGTGGCGCGCTGGGTCGCCGCTTGCTCACGCACGTGCGCGACGTCATGCGCACCGGCGACGCAGTGCCTGCGGTAACCGCCGACACGCCGCTGCCGGCCACTCTGCTCGAAGTCACCAAGAAGGGCATGGCCATGACTGCCGTAGTCGACGATGCGTATCGCGCTATCGGCATCTTTACGGACGGCGATTTGCGTCGTCTGCTGGAAACGGTACAGGATTTCAGCAAGTTGAAAATTTCCGATGTGATGCATGCGAACCCACGCACCGTGGGGCCGGATCAACTGGCGGTCGAAGCCGTCGAGGTGATGGAAGAATTCCGAATCAACCAGATGCTGGTCACCGATGCGGACGGCAAGCTGGTCGGTGCATTGCATATCCACGACCTGACCCGGGCCAAGGTAATCTGATGCAAGACGCTGTCGCCAGAGCCGCACAAGTGCGGCTGATGATTTTCGATGTCGACGGCATCTTGACCGACGGCAGCCTGCACTACGGACCGCAAGGCGAGCTGATCAAGACCTTCAATGTGCTGGACGGGCACGGTATCAAACTGCTGCAGCAATCAGGTGTGGCCGCCGCCATCATCAGCGCGCGCCAGTCGGAGATTGTCGCGCGCCGTGCGGCCGATCTCGGCATCCGCCATCTGTACCAGGGAGTGCACGACAAAAAGCAAGCATTCGAGCAATTGCTGGTGCAAACGGGAATCGCGCCACAGAACTGCGGCTTCATCGGCGATGACGTGATCGATCTGCCGATCCTGCTGCGCGCCGGCTTTGCCGCCAGCGTACCGAATGCGCATGCGGAAGTACGATCGCGCGTGCATTACGTAACGCAAGCCGGCGGCGGGCGGGGAGCGGTACGCGAGTTGTGTGATTTCATTTTGCGTGCACAGGGGAATTACGAGGCGGCGCTGACGCCGTATCTGGAATGAACGGTTCCACCCGGCGCTTTCGTCTGGTAGTGATTCTCGCGCTGCTCGCCATGATGGCGTTAGGCAGTTTCTGGTTGATGGAAGTCATGCGGCGCAGCGCCGACGATATCGTGCCGAACCAAGCCAGGTCCGAACCGGATTTCTACGTTGAAAAATTCAGCTACGTCAAACTGGCGCGCGACGGCAAGGTGCAATACCACTTCACCGGTGCAAGGCTGACGCACAATCCGCAGGATGACTCCTACGATATCCAGCACCCGGTCATCCAGAGCGTGGGCGAAGCACAGGCGCCGATGACCATGCGTTCGGAGCGCGCGCATGTCAACAGCGATAACAGCCGGGTTCAGTTGTACGACAATGTGCAATTGGATCGGCCGGCGTCCGGAGATACCAGTCACTTGCACATCACATCGGAATACCTGCTGGTATTGCCGGACGACGAAGTGATGCAAACCGATAAGCCGGTCGACATCCTGCTCGATCAGTCGAAGCTTTCGGGCACTGGCATGTTCATCAACAATGCGACGCGCGAGTTCAGGCTGACGAGCAATGTTCATGGCACGTATCAAGCCCCCGCGCGCTAATTCAGGTATAACTTGATGCACTCACTCTGTGAATTTTCATGAAACGTTTTTTCTTGCTGCCATTCATGCTCATGACAATCATTGCCGGCAATGTGCATGCGGAAAAGGCGGATTCCGACAAGCCGACCAACATTGAAGCCGATCAGATGGCGTATGACGACGTCAGGCAGATCAACACGTTCACCGGCAACGTGGTGCTCACGCGCGGCACGCTGGTGATGAAAGCGTACAAGCTGATTGTCAGGCAGGATCCGGCCGGTTATCAGTTCGCAACGCTGCTGGCCAAGCCCGGCGGCCTCGCGACGTTCCGCCAGAAGCGCGACAGCGGCGGCGACCAATGGGTGGAAGGCCAGGCCGAGCGCATCGAATACGACGGCAAGGCCGAGCTGGTGAAACTGTTTTCGAAAGCAAAGATGCGCCGTCTGGAAGGCGACAAGCCGACCGATGAAGTGGAAGGCGAATTCATTTCATATGACAGCCGCGCAGAATTTTTCTCGGTGAACAATACCGCGACCGGCGAAAGCAAGTCGGGCAGCGGACGCATCAAGGCAGTGATTCAGCCGCGTACGCAAACCCAGGGGCAGGCGAAATGACGAGCACATTGGTCGTACGTGGATTGCAGAAAAGTTATGGCACGCGCCAGGTAGTGCATGACGTATCGCTGCAAGTCGAAAGCGGCGAAGTAGTCGGCCTGCTGGGTCCCAATGGCGCCGGCAAGACCACCTCGTTCTACATGATCGTCGGCTTGGTGCCTTCGGATGCGGGTGAGATCGATCTGAACGGTGCGCCGATTTCGCGCCTGCCGATTCACCGTCGCGCGATGCTCGGCTTGTCGTATTTGCCGCAGGAGGCGTCGGTGTTTCGCAAGCTGACGGTCGCCGACAATATCCGTGCGGTGCTGGAGTTGCAGCGCGAAGACGGCAAGCCGCTATCGCAGAATGCGATCGAAAAGCGCTTGAATACCTTGCTGGCGGAACTGCAGATCGAAAAGCTGCGCGAGAACCAGGCATTGTCGCTCTCTGGCGGAGAACGCCGGCGCGTCGAGATCGCCAGAGCGCTGGCGACCAGTCCACGCTTCGTGCTGCTGGATGAACCGTTCGCCGGCGTGGACCCGATCGCGGTAATCGAAATTCAGCGCATCGTGCGTTTCCTGAAAGAGCGCGGCATCGGCGTGCTGATCACGGATCACAATGTGCGGGAAACGCTTGGCATCTGCGATCGCGCCTATATCATCAACCAGGGTTCGGTACTGGCTAGCGGACGGCCGGACGACATCATTGCCAACGAGTCGGTGCGCCGCGTCTATTTGGGTGAACACTTCCGGATGTAGAACCTGAATGAAACAGACTCTCCAACTTCGCATCTCGCAGCATCTGGCGCTGACGCCGCAGTTGCAGCAGTCGATCCGGCTACTGCAACTGTCGACGCTCGAGCTGCACCAGGAGCTGGAACAAATTCTGTCCGACAATCCGATGCTGGAGCGGGTGGACGACCCGCTGGACCATTCGGTACGCTTGCTGGCTGACGGCGCGCTCACGCCGACCGGCAGTACGGCCGAAGTGCCGGCTTCCGAGGCAAGCGCTTCCACCGCGTCCGACGAAGGCGCGGAAGGTGGAGAAACCGCGTCCTCCAGCGAAGGCGAATGGAGTTTCGACGATGTAGCACGCACTTCGAAGATGCCAGAGGATGACGACGCGCGTCCGCAACTGGAAGCGCATGAGACCACGCTGCGCGAGCATCTCCAGGAACAGATGCGCGTGACGGTGCGCGAGCAACGCGACCGCGCGCTGCTCGAACTGCTGATCGATGCATTGGACGACAACGGCTATCTGGATGAATCGCTGGAAGAAATCCATGCGCGGCTGCCGGCAGAGCTCGGCGTCGAAATGGAAGAGCTGACGGTCGCGCTGAAGCTGCTGCAAAGCTTTGATCCGGCCGGCGTTGGCGCGCGCAATGCGGGCGAGTGTCTTGCGATACAGATCCGGCGCTTTCCTAAAGTGCCGCTGGTCACACGCAAGCGAGCGCTCGAAATCGTCGAGAATCATCTCGTGTTGTTCGCGCAACGCGACTTCAACAAGCTGAAGAAAACCCTCGATTGCGACGACGAAGACTTGCGCGAAGCCCATGCGGTAATCAAGCGCTGCAACCCGCATCCCGGCGCGGCGTTCGCATCGGGCGGCTCCGATTATGTGGTGCCGGATGTCATTGTTAAAAAGACAAAAAATGGCTGGCAGGTCATGTTGAACCACGACGTGATGCCGCGCCTGCGGGTGAATTCGCTGTATGCGAATATCCTCAAACAGAGCAAAGGTGAGGGATCACTCACCTCTCAACTGCAGGAAGCCAAATGGCTGATCAAGAACATGCGGCAGCGCTTCGACACGATTTTGCGCGTCGCACAAGCAATTGTCGATCGCCAAAAAAATTTCTTTTCGCACGGCGCGGTGGCGATGCGCCCCCTTGTCTTGCGTGAAATAGCTGATACACTGGGTCTACACGAGAGTACTATTTCACGTGTAACAACTCAGAAATACATGCTGACCCCCCACGGCATGTTTGAGTTAAAGTATTTCTTCGGTAGCCATGTCGCCACCGAAGCGGGGGGGGAAGCTTCCTCGACGGCGATACGGGCACTAATCAAACAATTGATAGGAGCTGAAGACCCCAAGAATCCATTCTCAGATAGCAAAATCGCGGATATGTTGGGGGAGCAAGGCATGGTCGTTGCGCGCCGCACTGTCGCGAAGTACCGTGAAGCCCTGAAAATCCCTCCAGTCAATCTGCGCAAATCCTTGTAGTTATTGTGTTATTGTAATGCTGTACTTGTTGCCGTGTTCCGGCGTAGCCGCCGGCCTGTACAATCATCGACAGAGGCACGTTGCGAACCTGCGGCGACAATATCAATAGGAGCGCTGTATGAATCTGACAATCAGTGGACATCACCTCGAACTGACACCTGCTATCCGTGAATATGTACAAACAAAACTGGAGCGCATTAAACGCCATTTCGATCATGTCATTGATGTGGCGGTCATCTTGGCCGTGGAAAAGCTCCCTGAAAAAGAGAAGAGGCAAAAAGCAGAAATCAACCTGCGACTACGAGGGAAGGACATACACGTAGAAAGCATTGCGGAAGATCTGTATGCAGCCATTGATTTATTGATCGACAAACTGGATCGCCAGGTCATCAAGCACAAGACGAAAGTACAGGACCACCAGCATGAAGCGATCAAGCGCATGCCGGAAACGCAAACGGTCGATTGAGCGAATTACATGAGCCGGGTACACCGGCCCGACAGTGAAGGGCGCAGGCGATGCGCCCTTTTTCATTCCCGGAATCGTGCATTGCCTGCCGCTCACCGAACCGCCATGTCCGAACACATTCAACTCTCTGTCAAGAATCGCGTCGGCTTGCTTCTGCTCGACCGCCCGAAGGCACTCAACTCGCTGTCGCTGGAGATGGCGCGTACACTCACACAGACGTTGCTCGCATGGCGCAACGATGCAAACGTGCGCGCGGTAGTCATCCATAGCAGCAGCGAGCGTGCATTCTGCGCCGGCGGCGATATCCGCTTTTTCTACAATGTGGGCCGCAAGACGCCGCAGAGCGGCAGCGCATTGCTGGAGGATTTTTTCAGCGAAGAATATGCGCTAAACCATCTGATCCACCACTATCCAAAGCCGTACATCGCGCTGATGGACGGTATCGTGATGGGAGGCGGCATGGGCGTTGCGCAAGGAGGCCCCGGCAATCGCATGCGCATCGTGACCGACCGGACAAGGATGGCAATGCCCGAAGTGAATATCGGATTGTTCCCGGATGTAGGCGGCAGCCACTTCTTATCGCGCACGCCGGGACACACCGGCACTTATCTGGGCGTCACCGGAGAAATCATCGGCGCGGCCGACGCGCTGTATGCAGGCCTTGCGGATACGTACGTGCCTGCCGAGCGTCTGCCAGACTTGCTCGAACTGATTACCTCTGTCGATGATACGGATATCCGCAGCATGATCCGGGACTTCGCCGCACCGCATCAATCGCAGGCAGCTCCGTCCAGCAGCATGTTGGCAGCGCAGCGCCCATTGATCGACCGGCATTTCGGACATGATAGCGTGCGCGCGATTGCTGCTTCGCTGGCACAAGATGCCAATCCGTTCGCGCAAAAAACGCTGACAGCAATGAACAAGCGTTCGCCGCTGATGATGTGCGTGACATTGTCCCAACTGCGGCGCGGCGCGCACATGGCCATGGCCGACTGCCTGCGCATGGAGCGTACGATAGTGCGCCGATGCTTTGAACATGGCGAAGTGCTCGAAGGCGTGCGCGCGGTGGTGATCGACAAGGACAATGCGCCGAAGTGGAATCCGGCGACACTCGAAGAAGTCACGCCGGAAATGATTGCGCCATTCTTTGCGACGGCGTGGCCGCCTCATGCACATCCGCTGCGTGATTTGGACTAAGGGGCCGCGCAGGAATAAGTTGCACAACTTTATTCCTGCGCGGCCCCTAAATTTCATCGACCAGGAACAAGCGCCGATGTTCGCGCATCGCATATCGGTCGGTCATGCCGGCGATATAGTCGGCAACCTTGCGCGCCTGCGCTTGCACTCCCGCCGTCACCTGGTAATCCGGCGGCAACAGGCATGGCTCCTGCATGAAGGCATCGAACAATTCCCTGATGATGCGGCGCGCCTTGCTGGTCATGCGGTTGACCTGATAGTGGTGGTACAGGTTCTCGCGCAGGAAGCGCTTGAGCAGCACCGCCTCGCGTCGCATTTCGTCGGAAAAAGCAATCAGCGCGGGCGCGTTGCGCACGTCTTCCGCCGCTTTCAACTGAGCGTCATGAATGCGTAACTGCGATGTTTGGATCAGGTCGACGATCAGTGCATTGATCATGCGGCGTATCGTTTCGTGGATCGCGCGCCGGCCGCTGATGCCCGGATAGACATTTTCGACTTCGCTGCGATGCCGCGCATAGAAATCGACTTCCTCCAACTGCGCGGTGGTCAACAGGCCGGAACGCAGCCCGTCGTCGATATCGTGATTGTTGTACGCAATCTCATCCGCCAGATTCGCCAGTTGTGCTTCCAGCGTCGGCTGCCTCTTCTCGATGAAGCGCCAGCCGAGATCACCCAGTTTCGCGGCATTGGTCAGCGAGCAGTGCTTGAGTATGCCTTCCCGCGTTTCGAACATCAGGTTCAGGCCGTTGAACGCACCATAATGCTCTTCCAGTTCGTCGACCACGCGCAGGCTTTGCAGG
>DASVLY010000589.1:0-5369 GCA_036384635.1 Noviherbaspirillum sp.
CGAAAAAAAACCTCCGGAAGATGGAAGCCGCAATAGAAAATCTGGAAAATGCCCGCGCAATGCCGAGCAGTCAGGAAAGAGTAATCGAGATAGAGAAGGCAAAGAAAAATCTGGAAATGGCCTTTGCCAGAATCTGTTACCAAACAACAGTGAAAGCGAAGTATAAGGCCTCTGCGGAAAGCGCAAAAATTGAATTCCGCGGTAACCAACGCTATTTGAGCACCGGTTATACAGGCTTTGGTCTTACTATGGGCGCCGGGTTGTTTTCCATTGCGACGCCATATTTAGTCGGTGCGATAGGAACTGTGGCTGCGGGTGCTGTCACTGGCGGCGTTGGCGCTGGCGCAGCCTTGATCGCTCTGGCGCTTTATGTAGGCTATCAACTAAGTAAGGGGCCCAGCAAAGATGGTGAAGCGAAGGCCAAAAGAGCGATTGTCGCTTTGAGCAAGTCCCTCGATGTGCTGAGTGGCGACAGTGTGGCCAGCCAGAAAAAAAGAGCCGATGCTTACAAAACGTATATCGAAGAAAAAAAAACAGCCCGGTTTGCCCTGCCCGGTGCAAAAGCCAAGGCCAAGGAAAAAGCAAGGGAGAAGCTGCTGGCGCGATTAGAGGAAATCACGCGAGAAGACAAAGTCGAAAATCTCATCAATCCGCGGCAAAACTGGGAGGCATATCGTGAGCTTCAAACGCAAATATCGCAGATCAAAAAAGATGGTGCAGAAGCAGATATGCAGCCCGAGCAGATCTCCGAACAAATAAGGCAGCTCGAAGACCAGTTTCAAGCCGCGCACAAAGCTGATTTTTCCGCCAAAAACATAGCGGATGCATGGAAAGTTCCCATGCGTATGCGCATGGATACCGCCAAACGTCTGCTGGCAGGAAAAGTCGCAAAATCGCATAAGCATCTCATCCAATCGAGCAAGCTCCTCGTCAATTTGAGTCCCCATGCTGTCTGGCGCAAGGAAGGAATCGAGCGGGAGATCGAGAGGATCAAGAAAGAGCTTGGAAAAAACTTGCGGGACATGTTTAACCTGGAACTCGCTTTGCGCCAGATGAAGCCGCTTATCAATGGAAATGGTCCCGCCCCTGAGGCGATGGCCCGCGCTGCGGCTGCCATTGGCGCCATTGAAGACAAGGATGTGCGCAGCGTATTTTGCGGAAATGCGAGGGAGCAGGTCGATGCTACCAACGAGTCGAAAAAACTGACTTTCGGAGAAGCGGAACGTTATACCTACACGAATGCCGGCGCTTCCACGCTAGGCATAGGACTGAATGTCGCCGTAGGTGGAGTAGACCTTGGTCTCAATGCTGCGAAAGCAGCACATGCGGTACATGTCGGCCTTCATAATCCGAATCCCGAGGGAAAGCCAAGGATCCCCCAGTTCAACGATTATAAGTTCACCGCAATTTCGCAAGCTGGCGCGCCGCTGACCGCACACATGAATGCAGGCGATCGTGCTGCATTCCAAAAGACTCAGATGTCGCAGCTCTCCGCGATTACTAAAAGCAAAGGCGATGCCGTTGTCAAACTGGTGATGGAAGTGACAGGCGGTCGTACCCATCTTGGCAAAGACGATGACGAGGTGACCGCAAACCTCGATGCGCTTATTGAGCTGCTGCGGAGTGCGAATGCCGTTCCTGACAAAATCACCCTGTCCATGACTCGCCAGGCATCTGACGCGGCAAGCCCCTCCTCCCAGCCGGTTAACGCGGCCCCCGAAACCATAACGGTCGATTTGCAGACGACTTCAGCGTATCACCACGTCAAGTACAAGAATGCTTCAGTGAAGGAAAAGGGGAAAGTGATCAAGAAACAGGCCGCAATCATCGGAAGACAAGCTCTCGTGTCCTTCGCCGGCCTTCCCGCGCAAGCGATGGCGCAATATAACCTGCGGAAGACACGTGCAGCACTAGACAAGGCGACTGAACTTAGTCCGGATATACGCCGGACACTGGGCGACTTGTCCCACATGGACACGGAAGCCGACAGCCAGAGCCCTTCCATGGTTGCGCCCCCGGCAAGCCCCCCTCCAGAAAGCCCTAGAACGACCGCTGTAGCGCCAACGGCGCGCGAGGGTGGCAGTGAATCGGGGGCAAATAGCGTCTCCATTCAAGCGGCTCCGGATTCGCCCTCAACATCAGAATCAAACTCGACCTGCCCTCATAGCCCCACTGCACCTTCACGCGATGATGATGTACGCGCCCCTGCATGGCTAAAGACCACTTTCAAGGCTGCCAAGGACGCTGCCAGGAAGGAAGGCGAATCCGCTGCCATCGCCGCCGAACGGGAAGCTAAAGCCGTTCATGACGCCTTACAGCCTTTGATAAATGCTACTTCACTCAATCAGCAAGCCTACCCGGATCAACAATCTAGGGGGGGAGTAGAAGCTGTCTTGGCGGATCATGCCCCGTCTGCCGCCTCTGCCTCTGAAGAAGAACGGGTTGTTGGGGCGGACGACGATTCGCTTTCCATAAGGACGGAATCCTTTGGCTGGCCGCTCGGGCTAGAAGCCTTTAGTCGAAGGGCTCCGGTTTCGCAGGTAGATATCCCGTCGGAAGTCGGCAGTGAATTCAGGAAAAAATAGGTGGAAGAAAGAGCTTGTCGGTCGTGGGATGAAAATTCGGAAGCGGAAAGCCGATTCCGGTCACGCCAGCTTGAACTACTTAGCGGCCGCTATCTTATGGGGACCGGGTAACGCTCCCGCACGGTGCTCTTCATCCATCCCACGGCCGACAAACTCTAGGGACAAAAGCTTATCAACATCATCATGCCATGCATTGCGCTCGCTCAAGTTGCAGGCAATGAATGAAACATCCCGAAAACATATTGCACGCAATGATTTGCGCGATATCTGGAGCACCGTCGCAGAAGTCTGCGGATGAAAGAAAAGTGAAGCAAGCCGATAGGCCGGATTCTGTTACGACGGGTTGCCCCGTTATGACAGCCATTCCTCTAGGCCGTGAATTACTCCACGGCTCAAGCTTCCTACCCGCACGCTCCGCGAGCAGCCTCAATGCGTGCCTATTTGGAATTGCTCCGAGTGGAGGTTACCGCGTTTCACCGTAACTGAATACGCTCGTCTCTGTGGCCCTGTTCCGCGCCTTACGACGGACGGCCGTTAGCCGTCACCCTGCTCTATGGAGTCCGGACCTTCCTCCCGCCATCCTGCGATGGCCGGCGGCTGTCTGGCTTGCTTCACACGGCATTGTATCAAGGCCATCGTGGCGCCGCATGTTTTCTGCTACGGTATCGTTTTATTACTTCAGGGTGCAAACGGCATGGCGAACACCAGAACCGACGGTCAGCGGATGGAAGCTGATCTGACGCGTGCGGAAGAGTGGTTGCAACTGAGCCAGGCGTACGCCAGGTTCGGCATCTGGGACTGGGATATGCGCAGCGGGGTTACCCACCTATCGGAACAGATCGCGCCATTGTTCGGCTATCGTGAAGAGACGCTCCGGACCACGCGCGAGCATTTTCTGAACGTGGTCCATCCCAGGGACCGGCAACGCGTGGCGGATGCGATCAGCGCCTGCGCCGGATGCGATGCGCGCGACGATGGCCGCGATGGTTTCGACATCGAATACCGCATCGTGCGCGCGGACGGAGAGGTGCGCTGGATGCGCGAGCGCGGCGGCGTCGAACGTGACGCCGACGGCGCCCCGATCAGGGTGTTGGGCGTGGTCCAGGACGTCACCGATCAAAAGCAGTCGGAGCGGGCGCTGCGCGAATCGGAAGAGCAGTTCCGACTGTTTGCTGAAAATATCCGGGAGATGATCTGGATCGTCAGCCCGCGCATGGACAAACTGTTTTATGTCAGTCACGCCTGCACGGAAATCCTGGGCGTAGAGCGGGAACATCTCTACACGGGGATGTTGAACTGGGAAAACATGATTTACCGGGAGGATCTGCCCTTGGTGAAAGCGGCGCTCGCGCGCCAGGCGCAGGGTGAGCCGGCTGAAGTGGAAACCCGCATCGTGCGCCCGGACGGCAAGGTGCGCTGGATCCGTGTCCGCTCCCTCCCGTTCAAGAACGGCTCCGGCGAACGCATGACCAGCGGCATCGCCGAAGACATCACCGACCGCAAGCAGACCGAGAAAGAGCGGATTGCGCAAATGACACTACAGCGCACCACCCTGATCAGAGAGGTGCATCATCGCATCAAGAACAACCTGCAGGGCGTCGCCGGCCTGCTGCGGCAACATGCGGATGCACACCCGCAAGTCAGCCCGATCATCGACCGGGCCATCGCCCAGGTACAGACGGTCGCCGTGGTTCACGGTTTGCAAGGCAAGACGATGGACAACGAGATCGTGTTGTGCGAAATGGTGCCGATGATTGCGCGCACCGTGAAATCAGTCCTGCCGTCGCGGCCCGCCATCGAAGTATACGTCGACGTTCCCCAGCGCATACGCGTGAGCGAACAGGAGTCGGTGTCGCTCGCACTGGTCCTCAATGAACTGATCATGAATTCCGCCAAACATGCAAACGCTGCGGCCAGCGAAGCGCGCATTGTCATTACGGTCAGGTGGGATCAGAAACAAAGTCTCGCACGCATTGGCATCGTCAATCCCGGCACACTTCCGGCCGGGTTCGGATTCCTTGCCGGCACAGGCACGGGAACCGGGTTGGAACTGGTCCGGTCGCTGCTGCCGCCGGAGGGAAGCACGCTGTCGTTCGCATCTGGCAATGGGCATGTCGAAGCCGTGTTGGAGCTTTCACCGCCGAGTATCTATAATTTGTGAGCCGCAGCCTGTGTCGTTCGCAGGCCGGCTCGCAGCCCGATCCCCCCCCTTTAAAGGCCAACGTGAACAAACACCGAGAAAGCACAAAGCGGCGCATCCTGATTGTCGATGACGACCGACTGATCCTGGCAACACTCAGCAAGGGACTGCAGCAAGCCGGGTACGATGTTCTGCAGGCCGCTTCCGGCGAGGAGGCCTTGCGCATAGCGGTCAAGCACACGCCCGATCTGGCGATGCTCGACATACGCATGCCGCACATGTCCGGCATCGAACTGGCGCAACACCTGCGCGATGAAACGCCCGTTCCTTTCATGTTCCTTTCGGCCTATGGGGATCCCGATATCGCCCGCCAGGCTGCCGACTACGGCGCAGTGGGTTACCTGGTCAAGCCGGTCGATACGCCGCAGATCATTCCATCGATCGAAGCCGGACTGGCGCGCGCGGCAGAGATCAGGAAGCTGCGCCGCCGTGAAACGGACCTGACCACCGCCCTGGCTGCGGGCCGGGAAACCAGCATCGCGATAGGCGTGATCATGGAGCGTTATCATGTGAGCCGCGAACAGGCATTCGAAACACTGCGTAACTGCGCCCGCACACATCGGCGCAAGATCAGCGACGTGGCA
>DASVLY010000590.1:0-2287 GCA_036384635.1 Noviherbaspirillum sp.
TGTATGGATATCCGTTCTGATCAGCATAAGCAACGCGCACAGTCTCTTTGGTGTCGCTCAGCCATACCCGCCCGGAGCCTTGCACCTGTAAGAAGAAAGCTTCTATCGCATCGTCGACCCATAACAGTTCTTTGCCAGCTAGCACATTGGATTGCAACATGTCGGCGCGCGACAGATAAGGAACAACCTTGCGCCCGACTAATCGGCCGCGCAGGCGCATGCCTTTGAGTTCAGGATAGAGTCCCGCCAAGTCTACTGTCAGCAAGTCATCTGGCGTGCGATGCAGCGGGATTTGATACGTGCCGCCTCGTGTACGTGCGCCGCGCAGCAGTGGTTCATAGTAACCGGTGACGAGGCCGGTATCCGAGCCATCCGGATTAATCACCTTGTATGGAACAAAAAACGACTCGAAGAACATGCGCACCGCCTTGCCATTCGTCGCGTCGACATCACGCGCAACTGCGCAAGGCTCCTTCCACTCACGCTTCTTGATCAGCACAGTGCAGGATGCCATGAAAGCTGGCCAGGCTGCGCGCAAATCATCCTGAGCCCAACCGGGAATCGCTGCAAACGTGGTCTGCCTTAACAATTCTTTCGGCCCTTCCGGCTGAGTAACGGCCGGTTGCGTGCTTGGGCACTGTCCCGCCTGTTGCGTCGGGACAGTGGTACAACCGGCAATGCAGAGGGCGACTGCCGCCACGGATGCTAGTAAACTGGCGCGTTTAAATGACATTGAGGGAAAACTATGTGGCTGTTAATGCTTGAAGCAGGAGTTGCGCTGTTCCTGCTGGTATTTATCGTATGGTGGACTATGTTTTCGGGCAAGAAGCCATCACTTCCTGAGCAACAGAACTCGTTGCCGCCAAAAAATGATACGCAAGCTTAATGCAGTGTGCGCGGCAGTGAAAGAATAAATTCCGGGATTTTTGTTTCGAATTGTTCGCCGTCTTCGGCGACGCAAAAGTAACTGCCAGTCATTGAACCCTGCGACGTTCTAAGCGCAGTGCCGCTGGTGTATTCGAACTGCTCACCCGGCTGCAGCAGCGGCTGGTGACCGACCACGCCGAGGCCGCGCACCTCTTCCACGTGATTGTTAGCATCCACGATAATCCAGTGGCGCGAAATCAGTTGCGCAGCGACCTCACCGGTATTTTTGATCGTGACAGTGTATGCGAATACGTAGTTCGGATGGTCGGGGTCCGATTGTTCGGCCAGATACCGGGTTTTGACCGAAACTGCAAATTCGTAGGCTGCCATGCGCATTCCTTGTTGTTCTTGCGGTATGAAGATTGTAGCGGCTCATTGCACACGAAATCCTGTAGTAATGCAATACGCGGGGCTTTTATCGGGCGGGTAAAATAGCGCATCTTTCATTCACTCAGCCTGTCATGCCTGTTTACCGTATCGCTCCCAGCATCCTGTCCGCTGATTTCGCCCGCCTGGGCGAAGAAGTCCGCAATGTCGTTGCGGCCGGCGCCGATATCATCCATTTCGACGTGATGGACAACCATTATGTCCCCAACCTGACAATCGGACCGCTGGTGTGCGAGGCAATTCGCCCGCACGTGCAAGTGCCAATCGATGTGCACCTGATGGTTAAGCCGGTCGATCGCATCATTCCGGATTTCGCAAAGGCCGGCGCCAACATTATCACCTTTCATCCTGAGGCGTCCGAGCATATCGACCGTTCACTGCAACTGATCCGCGACAACGGATGCAGGGCCGGACTGGTATTCAACCCCGCAACGCCGCTGCATTATCTCGATCATGTGATGGACAAGCTCGACATCATTCTGATCATGTCAGTCAATCCGGGATTCGGCGGACAATCATTCATTCCCGAAGCGTTGAAGAAGATCGCTGCAGTGCGCGAGCGCATCGACGCATCGGGCCGCGACATCATGCTGGAAGTCGATGGCGGCATCAAGATCGAGAATATCGCAGCAGCAGCGCGCGCAGGCGCCGATACCTTCGTCGCCGGTTCAGCGATTTTCGGCAAGCCGGATTACAAGGCCGTGATCGACGCGATGCGCAGCCAGTTGGCACAGGTATGAACGCACTGAGACAGCTTGCTCTGTCCGGGATTCGTGCTGCCATCATCGACCTGGACGGGACAATGATGCATACCGCGCCCGACTTCCATGTCGCGATCAATCATATGCGTTCCGAACTCGGGCTGGCACCGCTGGATATGGAGACCATCACGCACTTTGTCGGCAAGGGAACGGAAAATCTGATGCGCCGTGTACTTGGGGTCGATTACGGCCCGGAAGAAGTGGAACTGCAT
>DASVLY010000591.1:0-8608 GCA_036384635.1 Noviherbaspirillum sp.
GGCGGTTTCGTCACCGATCTCGGCGGCCAGAACTCGCATACGGCGATCGTCGCGCGCAGCCTCGATATTCCCGCCGTAGTCGGCATGTATAACGCGTCGATGATGATCCGGCAGGACGACTGGGTCATCATCGACGGCGACGCCGGCGTCGTGATTGTCGATCCGGCGTCGGCAGTGCTGGAGCAATACCGCGATCGGCAGGCGCGCCTGCTGCGCGAGCGCAAGAAACTCGGCAAGCTGAAGAAAACGCCGGCCATCACCCAGGATGGCACTGAGATCACCTTGCTTGCGAATATCGAATTGCCGGAGGATTGCGCAGCTGCGATGGAATCCGGTGCGATGGGCGTCGGCCTGTTCCGCTCCGAATTCCTGTTCATGGGACGTGCCGGCTTTGTGAACAAGCTGCCGTCCGAGGATGAACAGTTCGAGTCCTATCGTCAGGCGGTGGTCGCAATGAAGGGGCGGCCGGTAGTCATCCGCACGCTCGACATCGGTGCCGACAAGCCGCTCGACGTGGCCGAGCAGACCGCGCTCAATCCGGCACTTGGCCTGCGTGCAATCCGCTTCTGCCTGGCCGAACCGCAGGTGTTTCTTGCACAGTTGCGCGCGATTCTGCGCGCGTCGGCCTATGGTCCGGTCAAGCTCCTGGTTCCGATGCTTGCGCATGCGTTCGAAATCGACCAGACGCTGGCGATGATCGAGCAGGCCAAGGCGCAGTTGCGCGACGCCGGCAAGAAGTTCGACCCGCTGATCCCGGTCGGCGCGATGATCGAAATTCCTGCCGCGGCACTGACCCTGCCGATGTTTGTCAAGAAGATGGACTTCCTGTCGATCGGCACCAATGACCTGATCCAGTACACGCTTGCCATCGACCGCGCCGACCATGAAGTGGCGCACTTGTATAACCCGCTGCATCCGGCGGTGTTGTACCTGCTGTCGTCAACCATCTCGATTTGCGCCAAGGCCGGTATTCCGGTTTCCGTATGCGGCGAAATGGCGGGCGACACCAAGTTGACGCGCCTGCTGCTCGGCATGGGGTTGCGCGAGTTCTCGATGCATCCGACCCAACTGTTGGCGGTCAAGCAGGAGATCCTCAACAGCGATCTGCATGGAATTGCGCCGCAAATGAAAAAAATCCTGCGTTCATTCGACCCGGCAGCGATCACCGAGGCGGTGGGGCAGCTCAATGCGGCATGAGGGGCTGCATCGGGATATGGGACGCATCGTGATCCTGATGCCGTCCGGTTTGACGCCTTGCGGCGACTTGGTTATTCTTACGTCATTGCGCCGATTTGATCATCAGCTTGCGGGCGCCTAATAAATACGGCTAAAGCGTGCTTGCATAGAGCGTGGAATTTAGCCCGACAAGCTGATCAGCTGTCGGGCTTTTTTATTATCTGCCCGATTTTACGTTGAGACCTCTATGTCATCCCTTGGAATCGTTTCGCCGCAAGTCATGCATTTCAAATCGCCGCTGCGCTTATCCAGCGGCGCATCGCTGGCCGACTATACGTTGGTCTATGAAACTTACGGCACCTTGAATGCCGACCGCTCCAACGCGGTGCTGGTGTGTCATGCATTGAACGCATCGCACCATGTCGCCGGTATGTACGAAGGCGAGGGCGGCAACAAGAACCTCGGTTGGTGGGACAACATGGTAGGCCCAGGCAAGCCGCTCGATACCGACCGTTTCTTCGTCATCGGCATCAACAACCCCGGCTCCTGCTTCGGTTCGACCGGGCCAATGCATGTCAATCCCGCTACCGGCAAGCCATATGGCGCGGATTTTCCTGTGGTGACGGTAGAGGACTGGGTGCGTGCGCAGGCGGGATTGACCGATGAATTCGGGATCAGGCAATTCGCCGCCGTGATGGGCGGCTCCCTTGGCGGCATGCAGGCATTATCCTGGAGCATCCTGTTCCCGGACCGGGTACGGCATGCGATCGTGATTGCGTCCACGCCCAAGCTGTCGGCGCAGAATATCGCCTTTAATGACGTCGCGCGCCAGGCGATCCTGACCGACCCGGATTTCCACGGCGGCGATTATTACGCGCATGGCGTGGTACCCAGGCGCGGCCTGCGCGTGGCGCGCATGGTCGGCCACATCACCTATCTGTCCGACGACAGCATGGCGGAGAAATTCGGGCGCGAGCTGCGCAACGGCGGCTACCAGTTCAGCTACGACATCGATTTCGAAATCGAATCCTACCTGCGCTATCAGGGCGACAAGTTTTCCGAATACTTCGACGCCAATACGTATTTGCTGATCACCAAGGCGCTCGACTACTTCGATCCGGCCAAGGATTACGGCAACGACCTCACCAAGGCGCTCGCCAACACGCAGGCGCAATTCCTTTTGGTGTCCTTTACCACAGACTGGCGCTTTCCGCCCGAGCGCAGCCGCGAGATTGTGCAGGCGCTGGTCAACAATAAACGCAAGGTCACCTATGCGGAGATCGCCGCGCCGCACGGTCATGATGCGTTCCTGCTGGATGATCCGCGCTATATGAACACGGTGCGCGCGTATTACGACCGTGTATGGCAGGAGATTAACAACAGGAGGCGCACATGAATTTCCGTGAACTGAGCGTATTGCGCGCCGACCTCGCCTTCATCGCACATTGGGTGCGCGAAGCGTCGCATGTGCTGGACCTTGGCTGCGGCGATGGCGTCATGCTGGAGTATTTGCAATCGGATAAGCTGTGCATCGGCTACGGCGTCGAAATCGACGACAACAAGATCCCGCAGTGTATCGAACGCGGCGTCGCGGTGATCCAGCAAGACCTGGAAGCAGGACTGGCGATGTTTGCCGATAATGCCTTCGATACCGTGCTGTGCCTGTCTGCCTTGCAGATGATGAAGAACGTCGAAGGCGTGCTGCGCGATATCGCGCGCGTCGGACGCGAGGCGATCGTGTCGTTCCCGAACTTCGCGTACTGGCCGCATCGTGTGTCGCTGCTGCGCGGCCGCATGCCGGTATCGAAGACCCTGCCGTATGAATGGTATGACACGCCCAACCTGCGTTGCGCGACGATCAAGGATTTTGCGGAACTTGCGAACCGGGTCGGACTCGAAGTGCTCGAATGCGTCGCGTTGCACAAAGGCAAGCCCGTTGGCTTCCTGCCGAACTGGCGTGGCAGCCTGGCCGTATTCCGTCTCCGTAAAAAATAATCTCTCTACTCTGCGAGCACGCTCATGAGTCTGGCAGCGCAAACGGGTACCGATCCGGCCACGAAGACCGGCTGGCGTCATTACTTCAACCGGCAGATGCTGATCTGCGTATCGCTTGGTTTCTCGTCCGGCTTACCGTTGTTCATCCTGTACAACCTGCTGTCGGCGTGGCTGAAATCGGAAGCGGTTGACCTGAAGGCAATCGGCTTGTTTGCGCTGGTCGGCTTTCCGTACACCTGGAAGTTCGTCTGGTCGCCGCTGATGGACCGTTATCACCTCCCGCTTCTGGGGCGGCGGCGCGGCTGGATGCTGGTGACGCAGATGCTGCTGTTGGGTGCGATCGGTGCGATGGGTTTTTATTCGCCCAAGACTGACCTTACCTCTATCGTGTTCCTGTGCGGTGCCATCGCGTTCCTGTCTGCCAGCCAGGATATTGTGATCGATGCCTACCGGCGCGAGATGTTGTCGGACCAGCAGCAGGGCTCGGGCACGGCGGTGTTCGTGAATGCATACAAGCTTTCCACGCTGGTGCCGGGGGCTCTGTCGCTGATCTTGTCGGATTTCATGAGCTGGCAGGAGGTCTTCGCAATCACCGCGCTGTTCATGCTGCCGGGGATACTGACCACCTTGCTGATTTCGGAACCGAAAATTTACGGTACCCCGCCGAAGAATCTGCGCGAGGCGGTGGTGCTGCCGTTCCGTGAATTCATCCATCGCAGCGGCTGGTCGCATGCGTTATGGGTGCTGGCGTTTATTTTCCTGTACAAGCTGGGCGACTCGATGGCGACCGCGCTGGCCACGCCCTTTTATATTGATCTCGGCTTTTCCCGCACGCAGATCGGCCTGGTCGCGAAGAACGCCGGCTTGTGGGCAAGCCTTGCCGGCGGCATTCTCGGTGCAGTATGGCTGGAGAAAACCGGCGTCAATCGCGGTTTGTGGATTTTCGGCGCACTGCAGGCGGCTGCGATTCTCGGCTTTGCGGTGCTGGCCAAAACCGGCGTCAGCACCAATGTCCATGCGACGTTGATGCTGGGCGCGGTGATCGGCCTGGAGGCGTTCGCGGTCGGCCTCGGCACTGCAGCGTTTACCGCCTATATCGCCACCACCACCGATCCGCGCTACACCGCCACGCAGTTTGCCCTGTTTACCAGCCTGGCGGCGGTGCCGCGCACCTTTTTCAACGCCGCCACTGGCTATATCGTCGCGCAAACGGGGTGGTTCACGTTCTTCCTGCTGTGTTTTGCACTGGCTATACCGGGCATGTTGATGCTGCCGAAGATCGCGCCGTGGAACAGGAAAGAAAAAAGCACTAACGCTTGAGCAGGGCTGCAGCGCCGTGGTACTCGATCGTCAGCGGCGCATGATCGGAAAAGCGCTCATCCTTGTAGATCGATACCGCTTTCGCCGTTTCCGCGATACCGGCTGTCGTGATGTGGTAATCGATGCGCCAACCCACATTCTTGGCCCAGGCCTGGCCGCGGTTGCTCCACCACGTGTATTGTTCGGCGCGCGTATCGACGCGGCGAAACGCATCGACCAATCCCACTTCATCGAACACGCGCGACAGCCACGCGCGCTCTTCCGGCAGAAAACCGGAATTCTTCTGGTTGCTTTTCCAGTTCTTCAGGTCGATTTCCTTGTGTGCGATATTCCAGTCGCCGCAAATGACGATCTCGCGCCCGCTCGCCTTCAGTTCCGCCAGATGCGGCAGGAATACGTCCATGAAACGGAACTTGGCCTGCTGCCGTTCTTCGCTCGATGAACCGGACGGACAGTACACCGAAATCACGGACAGCTTGCCGAAGTCGCATTGCACATAACGCCCCTCGGCGTCGAATTCAGGGCTGCCGAAGCCGATCTGCACCGCATCCGGTTTGATCGTCGAGTACAGCCCGGCGCCGGAATAACCTTTCTTCTCGGCGTAGTGAAAGTGACCATGATAGCCGGCCGGTGCCAGGAATTCCGGCGTCATGTCCGGCTCTTGCGCCTTCAACTCCTGCACGCAGATGAAGTGCGCGGACTGCTGGCTCATCCAGTCGAAAAAACCTTTTTTGGCGGCGGAGCGAATGCCGTTCAGGTTGGCGGAAATGATTTTCATGAGCTGGGAAATGTAACGCTGCCTCTTTGGGCAGTTTTTCAAAGAAAGGCAAGAGGGGTTCTCGGAAAAAATCGCCCGGGGGCAATTTTCGATATTTTTACACCGGGTGCGACTTGATTTTGATGTCCTTCTGTAGAGGGAAAACCGAATTTTTAGAGGAGGAAATTACGTTTTCTTTTTACGGGTCACATCAGAATCAAGTCGCACCTTCTACACCAATGCCGTTCCGTCTGCTGCAACTAGTCGGACTGGCTGCTCCTTATCCGCTTGGCTGTGGTTCGAGTAAGTGTCCCAGTCAGGATAGTATTCATCTGCCTGGTTGCCCCAAGTCGTCCAGCCTTTGCGGCTTCCTCTGGCGAACATCTCGAGGAATGGACCCGGCGAACAAGACTCGATGATGTCGTAGGCTTCGTCAGGCTTGCGGCTATGCTCGCGCTTCATTGTGGCGAGAAAATTGACTTGCCGCCGACCGGGGGCAAGGGTGCGGGCGTTCTTTCCTCGGACGCCGAAGAGAATCAGTTCGGTGACATTGCGGAAGTAGAAGCCTACGCCGCGACCATCTGGACCGCCGTCCTTTCGGATTTTGTGCCACACGATGTTTGATTTATATTGAAATCCCCACGCTTTCAGGACTTCAAGTCCTTCCGGGAGTAGTGCGTTCGGAACCCAGAGATAGCAATGGGCGGTTTCCTCGACTACTTTAGAGACGGGAAGTACCATGATTTCGTCTAGCTTCATCGTCCCGTAGCGGTTGAGCCGTTTGTGTTCGGGTGCCATCTTCCCCGTGCGGTTCTGGAACTGCCATGGAGGATCAGCCAATATAGTCTTGAACTTTCGCTTTCCGACTCGGCGGAGAAAGTCTTCATTGGCAGATAGCATTCGTCAGGTTTCCTCAGTGTTCCAGTCTGAAATCAGGCGGGGCGTGATGCCGAAAACAAGAATCGGGCAACCGCCTCCGCGACCTGCATGTAAGCGGGGAATCAGTTTGCCCATCCAGGTTGTGGATGCACCATATTTGGCTTTGACGCCTAGGGCGGAAAAGACCGAGTTTAATTCCTCGCTTCGCGTCAGCAGGACGCCAGCCGAGATTTTCCCATACTCGTGGAAGGACCGGAAAGCGAAAAGATCCCGGTCAAAGGTCTGGTCTTTGCTGTTCCATTCGAGGTCGAAGGCAACCCGTCCCTTTACATAGTCGACCCAGTGGGAGTCGGATCTGATGCGGTTCCCGTCCACGACGAGTTCCGCCTGCAACCTTTCCTCCTGCCACCCCAATGGACGAAGGATGTTTGAGACAAGTCTTGGAATGGTGCTTTCGTTTCCGCCTGCTGTCGTGATGTCGGTCGTCGTGATGCGGAATCGCCGTAATGCGCCCATCAGTTCTTCGAACTGTGCGGGAAACTCGTTCGCGATGACGGCTGCTGCGTGGTGAAAGTCATGCACTTCATAGAGGTTTGCGATGTCTTCGAGGATATAGTCTTGCCAAGCCATGTCGGAAGGGTAACACGACGTGGGCATGCGGTCACGTAGTTCGTTATCCGATCTGTACTACATCCGCTTGATTGTCGAGTAAGTTAACGCGGCAAGCATAACCGATTCACGCGATACAATGCATGCTTCGCGCGGCGATGGAGCCGCTGTTGTGATTTCACTATTATTTTCGAGGCTATCTTGAGCAATCTCCGTCAGGAATTCATCGCATTTTCCGTCTCCGCAGGCGTATTGAGCTTTGGCGAATTCGTCACCAAGGCAGGTCGCAACTCGCCGTATTTCTTCAATGCCGGCCTGTTCAACAACGGCGCCAATCTCGGCAAGCTGGCTGACTTTTATGCGCAGACCTTGCTCGATTCCGGCGTCGAATTCGACATGCTGTTCGGCCCGGCCTACAAGGGTATCACGCTGGCGGCGGCGACGGCGATCGCACTGGCCAACAAGGGACGCAACGTGCCTTTCGCCTACAACCGCAAGGAAGCCAAGGACCATGGCGAGGGCGGCACCATCGTCGGCGCCAAATTGCAGGGCAGGGTCGTCATCATCGACGATGTGATCTCCGCCGGCACCTCCGTGCGCGAATCGGTCGAGATGATTCGCGCCGCCGGCGCTACGCCGTGCGCAGTGCTGATCGCGCTGGACCGCATGGAGCGCGCCGGCAAGGACGGCGCCTTGTCCGCGCATTCGGCTGTGCAGGAAGTGGCGCAGACTTATGACATGCCCGTGATATCTATTGGCAACCTGAGCGATTTGTTGGAATATATTTCGAGAGCCGGAGCAAATCAGGACCTGGCGAAGTACAAGGATGCCGTTGCCGCTTACCGGAGCCGCTATGGCGTGAGTTAGTGGGGCACTTGGCAACGAATGCGCATAAAAACGAGTCTTTTTGCGTATCCCGTTGCCAAGTGACCCACTAGTCGATGTATTCAGGAGGTGCGATGGGGAGTTCATACAGGATGGCGCTGCTGCTTCCTTTACTGCTGGCCAGCGTCGGCGCTTCCGCGCAGATCTATATGTGCAAGGATGCATCCGGCCGCACTCTCACTTCCGACAGACCGATTCCCGAATGTGCGGACCGCGTCACGCGCGAACTCGATAAACGCGGGCTGGTGCGGCGTGAAATCCAGCCGCCACCCACACCCGAGCAAAAGCGGCAGATGCAGATCGAAGAAGAAAAGCGCAAGGCGCAAGAGGCCGCCGCCGAAGAGCAGAAGCGCGAAGACCGCGCGATCAGGCTGCGCTACCGTAACGAGAACGATATCGAGGTGGCGCGTCTGCGTTCTCTCGATATCGCACAGGAGCGGATCAAGCGCGAGAAGAGCGCATTGGCGAACGCAGAGAAGCAGCAGAAACAGGCACAGGCGGATGCCGAGCGGTATAAAAAGAAGAACGCCGCCGTGCCGCCCGGCGTGCAGCACCGGATCGAGCAGGCGGATCAGGCGGTTGCCGGCTCGAAGAAAGCGATTGAGGATATCGAAGCGGAGATCGGGCAGATCAACGCGAAGTTCGATGCGACGTTAAAGCGCTATCGGGAACTCGCTGCGGCAAATGCCGCGAAGTGACAAGCCGGCGCATCCTTGCCATCCTTCCTGATGTTCGGGATGGCAAGGTACGCCTGCCGGCATCGTGGTTCTTAACCCGCGAGCTTTTTCTTCAGCAACTCCGTCAGCTGCGCCGGATTTGCCTTGCCCCTGGTTGCTTTCATCGCCTGACCGATGATCGCATTGAATGCCTTCTCCTTGCCGGAACGGTATTCCTCGACCGATTTCGCATTCGCAGCCAGCACTTCATCGACAATTTTCTCCAGCGCACCGCTGTCGGAGATTTGCTTCAGGCCCTTCGCTTCGATGA
>DASVLY010000592.1:0-3216 GCA_036384635.1 Noviherbaspirillum sp.
GCGGCTCCAGTTCGTGCAGCGAGTAGCCGCAGGTCGGGCACGCGAACTTGTAGGAAAACAACTGTTCGCGGCCGGTATCCATTTCGAACGCGACCGCGCGGCCTTCGGCCAGCCGTAGCGCGGTCTCGAAGCTCTCCGCCAGACGCTGCTTGATATCCGCCTTGACCTTGAGGCGGTCGATCACCACGTCGATTGTGTGCTTCTCGGTTTTCTTCAGTTTCGGCAGATCGTCGATTTCATAAATTTTCGCCGCGTTCGTGCCGCTCTGGATGCGAAAGCGGATGAAACCCTGCGCCTGCATCTCCTCGAACAGATCCGCGTGTTCACCCTTGCGGTTGGCGACCACGGGCGCGAGGATCATCAGCTTGGTTTCTTCCGGCATCGCCAGCACGGCATCGACCATTTGCGATACCGATTGCGCGGCCAGCGGGTTTTCCGGATGGTCCGGGCAGTATGGCGTGCCGACGCGCGCATACAGGAGGCGCAGATAGTCGTGAATCTCGGTCACGGTGCCGACGGTGGAGCGCGGATTGTGCGACGTTGCCTTTTGCTCGATCGATATCGCCGGCGACAAGCCTTCGATCAGGTCGACGTCCGGCTTTTCCATCAATTGCAGGAACTGGCGCGCATAGGCCGACAGCGATTCCACATAGCGCCGCTGACCTTCGGCGTACAGAGTATCGAATGCGAGCGAGGACTTGCCGGAACCGGACAAGCCGGTAATGACAATCAGTTGATTGCGCGGCAATTCCAGATTGATATTTTTGAGGTTGTGCGTGCGCGCGCCGCGAATTCGGATTTCTTCCATGAACTGCCTTTAACGGGAATGCAACTGAGGCTTAATGCCGGTCAACCTGATACTATAACGGGTTTTTGAATACGATCGTATCAACCCGTATCCTTCATGTCCGCCATCGCTTCCGAAGATTTGAATTCCTGCATGAGTCCCGCCGAGGTGCGCGCTTCCGCTTCGCTGGCATCGATCTTCGCATTGCGCATGCTCGGGATGTTCCTGATCCTGCCGGTGTTCGCGGTGCACGCGAAATCGATGCCGGGCGGCGAGAGCGCCACGCTGGTTGGTCTGGCAATGGGCATGTATGGCTTGACGCAGTCATTCGGCCAGATCCCGTTTGGCGCTGCCTCCGACAAATATGGCCGCAAGCGCGTGATCATCTTCGGCCTCATCCTGTTCGCGCTCGGATCGTTTATTGCCGCAGCAGCAAATAACCTGATATGGGTGATCGTCGGCCGCGCAGTACAGGGCGCCGGTGCGATTTCGGCTGCGGTCACCGCCTTCATTGCCGACGCCACCCGCGAGGAACACCGCACCAAGGCGATGGCCATGGTCGGCGGCTCGATAGGCCTGACCTTTGCGGTATCGTTGATCGCCGCTCCCGTGCTGTATGAACTGATCGGCATGCGCGGACTCTTTACGTTGACCGGTGTGCTTTCGATTGTTGCGATCTTCGTGGTCGCCTGCATCGTGCCGCCGGCACCCCAAACAGTGATTGCGCAGCGCGTGCCGTTTCGCGCCGTGCTGGCGGACACAGAATTGATGCGGCTCAATTTCGGCGTATTTGCGTTGCATCTGGCGCAAATGTCAATGTTTGTCGTAGTGCCGTCGGCGCTGGTCCAATATGCGGACTTGCCGGTTGCGTTGCACTGGAAGGTCTATCTGCCAGTGGTGCTCGCGTCGTTTGCGCTGATGCTGCCGCCGGTGTTTATCGGCGAGCGCCGAGGCAAGATGAAACCGGTGTTTCTGGGCGCGATTGCATTGATGCTGGCAGTACAGGTCGGCCTGTGGCTGTTCCTCGCACGGCCGGTGCACTGGTCGGTGTTGGTGATCTTGCTGTTGGCGTTTTTCGTGTCGTTCAACATTCTGGAAGCTTGCCAGCCGTCGCTGGTGTCGCGGCTGGCTCCGACGGCAGCCAAGGGCACCGCGCTGGGCGTCTACAATACGCTGCAGGCACTCGGGTTGTTCTGCGGTGGCGCGGCGGGCGGCTGGCTGCGTCAGCATGTCAGCGCGTCGTCGGTGTTTGCCGTCGGGGCGGTGGTGACTGTTGTCTGGCTTATAATCGCCGCCGGCATGAAGAACCTGCCGCGTCGCGGCATAGCGCCAACGGCGGCCTGATCATCCGTTCCTCGATTCACCTGATTCATACCGCGATTCATATTTAGCAAGTACTAGGAGAAAGTTATGGCATCGGTTAACAAAGTCATCATCGTCGGCAATCTGGGGCGCGACCCGGAAACACGCTATATGCCGAATGGTGAAGCGGTGACGAATATCGCGGTCGCGACGACTGAGAAGTGGACAGACAAGGCCAGCGGCGACAGGAAGGAAGTGACCGAATGGCATCGCATCGTGATGTTCCGCAAGCTGGCGGAAATCGCCGGCCAGTACCTGAAGAAAGGCTCCCAGGTGTATGTGGAAGGCCGCCTGCAGACCCGCAAATGGACTGACAAGGACGGTATCGAGCGTTACACCACGGAGATCGTCGCCGACACCATGCAGATGCTGGGCGGCCGCCAGGGTATGGGCGGCGGCGCGCCGATGGATGATGACTATGGCGGCGCATCGGTGCCGGCACCGCGTCAGAGTTCGGCAGGCGGCGGGGGGGCTATGCGCCCTGCCGCTTCCAAGCCGGCGCCGAACTTCAGCGACATGGATGACGATATACCGTTCTGAACCGCGATGCGCGAATAGGACAAAAAGCCCCGCAAGCCGGGGCTTTTTTTATTCCATATCAATCGGTTGTCGCTTTTTGTGCATTTCCTGCATTAAGATTTGAATATGCATTAATTTCTTGGCCTCGATTTGCTACAGGCGACTCTGTTGTGCCAGACCGGATCGGGTCAGTGCACCCATTTAAGACCGATTATGTTTTCCATACGCCGCGATCGCTCCAACCCTGCAACCAAGACGCAATTAGAAAGCCTGATGGAAGCCGCAGGCGATGCCGTGTTCCGGTTGAGCGCAGAAGGCGAAATCCTGTATGCAAGCAAGCGCGCGGTGGATCTGATCGATCCCGGCGCCAATCTGGTGGGCCGGCGGTTTGCTGACGTGGTGGTGCCGGCGGATCATCCCGCCATCAGCGTCGCGATCTCGCAGGCGATCGAAGCCGGCCAGCCCAGCCGCGTCAATTTGCGCCTCAAAACCCCGACGACAGCACTCTGGATCGAGCTGCAGATGACGACCTATCCCACCGAGGGGGG
>DASVLY010000593.1:0-1719 GCA_036384635.1 Noviherbaspirillum sp.
CAGCGGAGCGCCTGATCGCGTATCGCTTGCATGAGGTGCGCGGAATGCCGCTGGCCTCGCTGTTCAAGCTTCTGGACGAGGAAACCGGACAGCCGATCGAGGATCAGATTCCGCGTATTCTGGAAGGCGAAAACCTGCCCGCCAATACGCGCCCGCATCTGCTCCAGCGCCATGACTCCACCTCGGTGCCGATCTCCATGGTAGGCACACCGCTTTACAAGGAAGGCGCATTCGCCGGTGCCGTGATCGTGCTGCACGACATGACTCGCGAAAAGAAATACATCGCCCGTCTGTCCTGGCAGGCTTCGCACGACAGCCTGACCAAGCTCGCCAACCGCCGCGAGTTCGAACACAGGCTCGAGCGCGCACTGTATCAACTCGGCGTCGGCCAGGATACATCGCGCGCGCTGATGTATGTGGACCTCGACCAGTTCAAGATCATCAACGATACCTGCGGCCACGCCGCCGGCGACAAGCTGCTGTGCGAAGTGGCTTCCGCACTTCAGCGACATATCCGCAACGAGGACTTGATCGCACGCCTCGGCGGCGATGAATTCGCCATCCTTCTGGAAAACGGCGATCTTGATCAGGCCGCGATCCTCGCGGAGCGGCTCCGGCAGACCGTGGAAGACATGAACTTCGTCTGGGACGGCCGTACTTTCACGGTCACCTCGAGCATCGGCCTCGTGCAAATGAAGCGGGAGCATACCACCCAGGACGAAGTCCTGCGGACCGCGGACCTAGCCTGTTACATGGCCAAGGAAAAGGGCCGCAACCGCGTCCAGATTCACAATCCGACCGACACCGAGCTGCAGAGCCGGTTCGGCGAAATGGCCTGGGTTCAGCGCATTCACGATGCGCTGGACGAGGAGCGTTTCTGCCTGTTCGCACAGAAGATCGTGCCGCTGCAGAACGCCGGTCATTGCGGCATGCATATCGAATTGCTGCTGCGGCTGCGCGATCGCGAAGACAAGCTCGTGCCTCCGATCGATTTCATTCCCGCCGCGGAACGCTATGGCCTGATGCCGCTGATCGACCACTGGGTGGTCGGTCATGCCTTCAAGACACTCGCGAGCCGTCTGAAAAGCGCGCCGCAAGAGCCGATCGCCACCTGCGCCATCAACCTATCGGGCGCAACCTTCGGCGATGAAGGTTTCGTCGATTATGTCCGCGAACAGCTCGCCCTGTACGACATTCCGCCAACCATGATCTGCTTCGAGGTTACGGAAACCAGCGCGATTGCCAATATCGAAAACGCCAGCCACTTCATCGACGTGCTGCAGGCGATGGGATGCCGTTTTTCGCTCGACGACTTCGGCAGTGGCATGTCCTCGTTCGGCTATCTGAAGCACCTGCCGGTCGATTACCTGAAAATCGACGGCAGCTTCGTCAAGGATATGCTCGACGATCCAATCGACCGCGCCATGGTGGAAATGATCTGCCGCATCGGCAAGGTGATGGGCAAAAGCACCATCGCCGAGTTTGTCGAAAATGACGCCATTCTCGACGCTGTGCGTGAGATCGGCGTCGATTATGCGCAAGGCTATGGCGTCGGGCGTCCGGAACCATTCGAAATGGCGGATATCGAAACCAGCGCCCGGCTGCGCGTAGCATAAAAGCCTCGCGCAGAGAATACGATCTGCCAGCCGCGAAAACAGCGCTCCGAAGGACGTAACGAAAACCGCTTGGCGCGGCGCGAAAAATCGGCATTGTGGCCGC
>DASVLY010000594.1:0-6680 GCA_036384635.1 Noviherbaspirillum sp.
GTTCGGCACGAATGCGATCGGCCTCGGCGAAATTCTTCGCTTTCTTGGCGTCCGCCCGCGCAGCGATCTGTTCGGCGATCATTGCCTCGCTATACGCCCCCTCACCCGCCGGCCCCGCATGCAGAAACTCCTGCGGGGTACGCTGCAATAGTGCAATGGTCCCGGCGAGTCCTTTGAGCTGGCGCGCCAGCGCTGGTGACTTCGTCTTGTTCACTTCATTAGCGAGATCGAACAGCACCGCAATCGCAATAGGCGTATTGAAGTCGTCGTTCATCGCGTCGGCGAAGCGCAGCGCATACGTTTCATTCCTGTCCAACGGAGAAGAATCGGCCTGCACCTCCTTCAATGCAGTATAAAGCCGCGTCAACGCATGCTTTGCATCATTGAGATGAGCATCGGAATAATTAAGCGGACTGCGATAATGCGCGCGCAGGATGAAGAAACGCACCACTTCCGGGTCATACTTTTTCAGTACATCACGAATAGTGAAAAAATTGCCGAGCGACTTCGACATTTTTTCATTGTCGACACGGATGAAACCATTGTGCATCCAGTAATTCACGAACGTATGCCGATGTGCGCCTTCGGACTGCGCGATCTCGTTTTCGTGATGCGGAAACTGTAAATCCTCGCCGCCGCCATGAATGTCGAATTGCTCGCCGAGCAATTCGCAACTCATCGCCGAGCATTCGATATGCCAACCGGGCCGCCCCTTGCCCCAGCGAGAATCCCACTTCACCTCTTCCGGCTCCGACTCCTTGGCTGCTTTCCACAGCACAAAGTCGAGCGGATCCCGCTTGCCGGTATTGAGTTCCACCCGCTCTCCGGCACGCAAATCGTCAAGTGATTTGCCTGACAACTTGCCGTACCCCGGAAAATCGCGCACCGAATAGTTCACATCCCCATCGCCTGCCTGATACGCAAGACCATTGCGTTCCAGTTTTTCGATCAAACCCAGCATTTGCGGCACATATTCCGTCGCGCGCGGCTCATGGTCAGGTTTTTGCACACCAAGTGCGGCGGCATCCTCATCCATCGCCTCGATAAAGCGTTGAGTCAACCGGGAAATGGATTCGCCGTTTTCCACTGCACGCCTGATGATCTTGTCATCGATATCGGTGATATTGCGCACATAGATTACATCCAACCCGGAGGCGCGCAGCCAGCGCTGCACCATGTCGAACACCACCATTACGCGGGCATGGCCCAGATGGCAATAGTCGTAGACCGTCATCCCGCACACATACATGCGAACTTTGCCGGCCTGCATTGGAACAAAAGTCTGCTTCTCACGCGCGAGCGTGTTGTAAATCTTGATGGCGGTCATGAACGATTTTTCCGTTTCGGCTGGAAGATTGGTGTCATGAATGGCAGACGTCCTTCGGACTGGCCAGAGTCAGCGCATGACATATTGCAACAAGGTCGCCGAAACCCTTTTGTCATGCGTATTTTGATAAAATGCATCGTTTCGCTGCAGTATAACATCGATGAAGCCTTGGCCTCGATGCGGGGACATGGAAGATACACAATCGCAAATTGACTGTAAAGAGAGTAAGGAACAAACGATGAAGTCTTCGCGTCGATATTTTATTCGGCTGATGTCTGCCTTGTCCTTGACGTGGGTAATGGTCGATGTCAATGCTGCGGATGCGCAACATGTTTTGCTGAAAACCAGCATGGGTGAAATCGTGCTGGAGCTTTATCCGGACAAGGCTCCCAAGACTGTCGCTAATTTCCTGCAATATATGAAGACTGGTCATTACAACGGCACGATCTTTCACCGCGTAATCGACGGCTTCATGATCCAGGGAGGTGGTTTCGACAAGAATATGAAGGAGAAACCGACTAATCCCCCGATTGAAAACGAAGCGAAGAACGGCTTGAAGAATGAATCTTATACGGTGTCGATGGCGCGCACCATGGCCCCGCATTCCGCTTCCGCCCAGTTCTTCATCAATGTGAAGAACAATGAATTCCTCGATTATCCCGGCCGCGACGGCTGGGGTTATTGCGTATTCGGCAAAGTTGTCAAAGGCACCGACGTCGTCGACAAGATCAAGGCAGTCGAAACCACCAGTATCGGCATGCATCAGAACGTTCCGGCCAAACCGGTTGTGATCGAAAGCGCGTCCGTCATCAAATAACCTGTCACTTTTCAAAAGGATTTCCCATGGCTGTCCTCCTCACCACCAACTACGGCAACATCAAGCTCGAACTCAATGCTGAAAAAGCACCGAAGACCGTCGAAAATTTCCTCAACTACGTCAAGGCAGGCCACTATGACGGCACGATTTTCCACCGCGTCATCGACGGTTTCATGATCCAGGGGGGCGGTTTCGAATCCGGCATGAAGCAGAAGCCGACCAACGAGCCGATTGAAAACGAAGCGAAGAACGGCCTGAAAAATGAACCGTACACAATCGCGATGGCACGCACCTCGGCGCCGCATTCCGCTTCTGCCCAGTTCTTCATCAACGTCAAGAACAACAACTTCCTCGACTATCCAGGACAGGACGGCTGGGGTTACTGCGTGTTTGGCAAAGTGGTCGAAGGCACTGATATCGTCGACAAGATCAAATCGGTGAAGACCACGCGCACAGGCATGCACGCAGATGTGCCGGTCGAAGATGTGGTCATCGAAAAAGCGGAAGTGGTCTGACCTTCGGACAATTCGTATGCACGATCCGATCTCACGCTCGGCAAAAGCGCAATCGAATCCGTTTGCGCTTTTCGTTTCGGACGTCCATCTGCAGGCGGACATGCCTGGCACCACACAGGCATTTCTCAATTTTTTACAGCTGCATGCAGTCAGCGCGCAGCAGTTGTATTTGCTTGGCGACCTGTTCGAATACTGGGCCGGCGACGACGACATCGAATCGCCATACAACCGCTGCATCGTCGATGCGATTCATGCAGTGAGCGATGCCGGCGTCGCGGTGTTCTGGATGCCTGGGAATCGGGATTTTCTGGTTGGCCCGGAGTTCGCCGGCGCAATCGGCGGCAGTATTCTTCCCGATCCATCAGTCATAACACTGTGTAGCCGGCGCATCGTGCTCGCGCATGGCGACGCGCAATGCACGGATGATCGCGATTACATGGCTTTTCGGAGCAAGGTACGCACGCCACAATGGCAGCAAGAATTTCTTGCAATGCCACTGGCGCAACGTAAAACAATCATTGAAGGGCTTCGCAGGGGCAGTCGCGAAGCGCAACACAGTAAATCATACGAAATCATGGATGTGAGTCAGACTGCCATTACCGCGCTATTCGACACAAGCGGTGCCGCGACCTTGATTCACGGACATATTCATCGGCCGGCCTGCCATGAATATGAGTCAGCGCAAGAAAAGCGGTATCGCCACGTGTTGCCGGACTGGGATTGCGATACCGATCAGCCACGAGGCGGTTGGCTGGCGCTCGGCGCTGACGGCTCGATCATGCGATTCAGCATTGACGGCACTAGTCAAACTGTTTCCTGAAACTTTCAAATTGCGCGCTGAGCCGTTCAACCTCGCTGCGCAGACGGGCCACTTCTGCTTCGAGTTGCGTCACACGGTCCTGACGCGGCAAATCCACTGCACCGGAAAAACTTGACGCCACCTCCTGTCGCTCCAGCACATCCTCTCCTGAGAGCAGATGCGCATATCGTCCCTCCTTCGTGCCGGGCGCGCGCGCCAGACGGACAACCAGTGGCGGGAACTTATCGATCAGGAATTGCAAAGCCTGCTCTACTTCTGCCACTGACGCGAATTCATGCAAGCGGCCGCTGCGGACGCGGATCTCGCCCGCAGTCTGCACGCCGCGCAACATCAATATCGCCAGCACTGCAAGCTTGTCCTGCTCCAGCACCCACTTAATTCGCATCCGGTGCTCGTACTTCGCCACCCGTGCACCTGCCTGCCGCACCTCGTTCACAAGCTTTTTCTGTATCAGGCGTTGCAACACATCCTGCACCGTGTCTTCCGAAATAGCCATGACCGGATCCCGGCTGGATAACTGATTGCAACCGTTAGTCAACGCATTCAATGACAGCGGATAATTATCCGGCGTGAGCGCTTCCTTTTCCGCCAGTACCGCGAGCACGCGCACTTCAAATGCATCGAGCAGTTCACGCCCGTCGGCGGATTGCATCATTGTTGCCTCATCCACTGGAATATCCTTAATCAACCAATTTGTTCAATTGTTCGGGGTCGAACTTATCCGACTGCAAGACCTCGCAATTCACGCCGGCCGCCTTTAATGCGGCAACGATCTGCCGCATCTGACGCTCCTGCATGACCGCATGATCGATCAACTTGTGCAGAGCATTCGACAACGGATCTTCGCCGCTGTTGGGCATCACACCGTAGGCAGCAAACACACGTGCTGCCGCCTCTTCGCGCTGCCTGCCGGCGTCCTTCCGCACGATATGCGCGGGGTTGCCGACCACGGTCGCACCCGGCGGCACCTCCTTAACCACCACTGCATTAGAACCGATCTTGGCCCCCTCACCGACCATGAAGCTGCCCAGCACCTTAGCGCCAGCGCCGATGATCACGCCCCGACCCAAAGTCGGATGGCGCTTCGCGCCCTTGTTCAATGAGGTGCCACCCAACGTCACTCCCTGATAAATCGTGCAGTCATCGCCGACTTCGGCAGTTTCGCCGATCACCACGCCAAAACCGTGATCGATGAATACGCGTCGGCCTATGGTCGCCCCAGGATGAATTTCGATTCCGGTCAACGCACGTGCAATATGCGAGGTGAAGCGCCCCAGCCATTTCAACCCATGGATCCAGCACCAGTGCGCCCGGCGGTGCAGCACAATCGCGTGCAACCCCGGATAACAGGTCAGCACCTCCCATGAAGTACGCGCCGCCGGGTCACGTTCAATAATGCTGGCGATGTCTTCGCGAATACGGCTGAACATAGGGAGGCAAAAGGCTTGTTGGAATGGTCATGTTAACGCTGTCCGCAGCGGAATTCGTCTTTATGCCGCAGCGGCGATACGTTGGCGCCGCGCTTCATACAAACAGACGCCGGATGCCACGGAAACGTTCAGGCTTTCCACTGCGCCATGCATTGGAATACTGACCAGCACGTCGCAATTTTCCTGCGTCAGGCGTCGCATGCCTTCGCCTTCCGATCCCATCACCAGTGCAGCCGGTCCAACCAAATCGGCGTCGTACAGGCTTTTTTCCGCATCATCGGTGGTGCCGAACAGCCAGATATCACGCTCCTTGAGTTCACGCATGGTACGCGCCAGATTGGTCACCGTGATGTAAGGCACGGTGTCTGCCGCCCCGCTGGCCACCTTGGCTGCCGTCGCATTCAGACCGACTGCACGATCCTTGGGAGCGATTACTGCATGCGCCCCCGCCCCGTCTGCAACGCGCAAGCAGGCGCCCAGATTATGCGGATCGGTGACGCCGTCCAGAATCAGCAATAATGGCGGGCCTTCGATTGCATCCAGCAACTCGTCAAGATTGCGTGCCAGCGACAGTTCGCCCGCCTTCGCGACCACCCCCTGATGGCGTCGGGTTCCGACCATACCGTCAAGGCGCTGTGCATCGGCATGGATGATGCGTACCTTCGCCCCCTCAGCCGCGCGCAACAGCTCCTGCATCCGACGATCATGCCGATTCGCATCGATATAAATCTCCTCCACCGAAGACGCCTCATGGCGCAGCCGTGCCGTCACCGCGTGGAAGCCGAAAATCAATTTACTTTTCATACCTTATTTTTTCTTTTCTTGGACTTTGCTCGCACCTTGACCGAACGTGCAGTTTTAGCCGAACTGGATGCTGCTTTCGCACGCTTGGCCTTCGTAGCCTTGACTGCTGTGGCAGTTTTGCGCGCCGTCTTGGTCCTGGCACTCCTTTCGCGCGCCTGCTCCGTTTCGGCACGACGAGCCTCGTTTTTCAGCACGGTTTTGATACCCGGCTCGCTTACCAGGCGCAGATCCACCTTGCGCGCATCCAGATCGACCCGACTGACCTGCACCGTCACCCGATCGGTCAACTGGTAACGAATACCGGTCCGCTCGCCACGCAGTTCATGGCGTACTTCGTCATATTGGAAATAATCGGCGCCCAGCTCGGTCACATGCACCAAGCCCTCAATGAACAAGGCATCAAGCTGCACGAAAATGCCGAATGGCGTGACGCCCGAAATCGTGCCGGTAAACTCCTCTCCGAGCTTGTCCCGGATGAAGTAACATTTCAGCCACGCCTCGACATCGCGCGATGCCTCATCGGCACGGCGCTCATTGGCCGAACAGTGAATGCCGAGCGCTTCCCATATCACGAGTTCGCCCTCTTTCCGTCTCTTGCCATTCGCCTTGTCCTGCGCCGCCATCTTGCGTGCTGCCGGAGACAGCGCGGTGTTAAGCACGCTGGTGTCGATTCCTTTCGGCTCATATCGTGTGCCTTGCAGAATCGCCTTGATCGCGCGATGCGTGAGCAAATCGGGATAGCGCCGTATCGGACTGGTGAAATGCGCATATGCTTCGTAGGCCAGGCCGAAATGGCCGATGTTGTCCGGGCTGTAGACCGCCTGCTGCATCGAACGCAGCAGCATGGTTTGCAGCAGTACTGCATCCGGACGCAGCTTGATCTTGGGGATCAATTCCGCATAATCGGACGCAGCCGGCGTATCGCCACCGCCCAGGTGCAAGCCCATCTGCTTCAGGAAAGTCCTCA
>DASVLY010000595.1:0-7441 GCA_036384635.1 Noviherbaspirillum sp.
TATGCCGAAGGTTATCCGGGCAAGCGCTATTACGGCGGCTGTGAATTCGTCGATATCGCGGAAACGCTGGCGATCAACCGCCTGAAGGAGTTGTTCGGCGCTGAAGCAGCCAACGTGCAACCGAACTCCGGCTCGCAAGCGAACCAGGGTGTGTTCTTCGCGATGTTGAAACCCGGCGACACCATCATGGGCATGTCGCTCGCCGAAGGCGGTCACCTCACGCACGGTATGGCGCTGAACATGTCCGGCAAGTGGTTCAACGTGATTTCCTACGGCCTGAACGACAAGGAAGAAATAGATTACGAAGCGATGGAAAAGCTCGCGCGCGAGAAGAAGCCGAAGCTGATCATCGCTGGCGCTTCCGCCTATGCATTACGCATCGATTTCGAGCGTTTCGCGAAGATCGCGAAAGAGGTTGGTGCCTACTTCATGGTCGACATGGCGCACTATGCGGGTCTGATCGCTGCCGGCGTCTATCCGAATCCGGTGCCATACGCCGACTTCGTCACGTCGACTACGCACAAATCGCTGCGTGGTCCGCGTGGCGGCGTGATCCTGATGAAGGCCGAGCATGAGAAAGCAATCAATTCCTCGATTTTCCCGGGTATCCAGGGCGGTCCGCTGATGCATGTGATCGCGGCCAAGGCGGTCGCATTCAAGGAGGCGCTGTCGCCGGAATTCAAGGCTTACCAGCAACAGGTAGTGAAGAATGCTGATGCGCTGGCGAAGGCGCTGATCGCGCGCGGCCTGCGTATCGTGTCCGGCCGTACCGAATCCCACGTGATGCTGGTCGACTTGCGCGCGAAGAAGATCACCGGCAAGGAAGCCGAAGCAATACTCGGCTCTGCGCACATCACCTGTAACAAGAATGCGATTCCGAACGACCCGGAAAAACCGTTCGTCACCTCCGGTATCCGCCTCGGCAGCCCGGCGATGACAACACGTGGTTTCCGAGAGGCGGAAGCGACCAAAGTCGGCAACTTGATCGCCGATGTGTTGGACAATCCCCACGATGCTGCGACAATTGAGCGCGTGAAGGCAGAGGTCAAGAAATTGACTGATGAATTTCCTGTCTACTCACGTTAAGAAGCGCAATTTTCGTGGCGCCGCTGCTTTATTGATTTGTTTTTAATCAAATAAAGCAGCGCGCTGTATCGGGGGGGATGTCAAATATACCAAGAATATGTGATTGATACATTTTTAATCACGCAATAAAATTACTTGGTTGACAACTTCCCCCGTAGAAAAACTAGCCAAGATGAAGTGCCCCTTTTGCCATCATGAAGATACCCAGGTCATCGACACCCGTGTGTCGGAAGAGGGGGATACCATCCGTCGCCGTCGCCGTTGCGCGCATTGCGACAAGCGCTTCACTACCTATGAGCGCATCGAATTGTTGATGCCCGTCATCGTCAAGAAAAACGGTAGTCGAACCGACTACGATTCTGCCAAGCTGCGTGCCAGCCTGATGCTGGCGCTGCGTAAACGCCCCGTATCTGCTGAAGCGGTGGACGCTGCAATTCATCGCATTGAAGAAAAGCTACTGTCCTCCGGTGTTCGTGAAGTCATGTCTGGGCACATCGGTGAACTGGTCATGCGAGAGCTCAAACGCCTCGACAAGATTGCCTATATCCGCTTTGCATCCGTTTACAAGAGTTTCGAAGATGTCGCGGAATTCCAGGATGTGATCGCCGAAGTCGGGCAAGAACGCAAAAAATCCACGAAGTAATCCTCAAGATAACGCTGGCGCTGGGCGCTTTTGCGTCCATAAAGTTACTATTTTGATAATTAAAATGTATTGATTCCTATGCCTGGCTTGAAGAAAAAAGGCTTTTCATTGATTGAGGTTCTGGTGTCACTACTGGTGCTTGCCATTGGCGTGATCGGGGCGGCTGGCATGCAACTGGCGGCAGCACGTACCGCGCAGCAGTCAGCATTCCAGACTTTTGCACTGCAGCTTGCGGCCGAAATGGCAGATGCGATGCGCGCCGGCGGTGGTCAGCTGGAGTCGATGTGGGCAATGGACTACAGCTCCGCGAATGACGGAGAGCCGGTAACGCCAGCCAGGTTTTGCTACGCGGATTCCTGTAATGCGCAGGAGTTTGCGGAATTCCAACTGTACGAGTGGAAGAAGCGGGTTAAGACAGGGTTGCCCGCAGGGCGAGTGCTCGTTTGCCGTGATGCCACCCCTTGGGATAGTGTCAGGCGATCTCTCAGTTGGAGTTGCGAGGGCGGAGCGGGGGAGGAGGCCCCACTCGTTGTCAAACTTGGCTGGCAAGCGAAAAATCCGGACGGCAGCCTGGTCAAGGATGCCGGCAATTCGTTCCCGCCGAATGTCGTGCTGACGGTGGCGTTGTGATTGAAATGAATCGACTCATTCCGCTTGATATACAAAGCCAGGCAGGCCTGACCCTGGTTGAGCTGATGATCTCGATGACAGTAGGCCTGCTCATTGCCGCTGCCGCCACTGCCTTGCTGTTGTCTACCAAGTCCGGCTACATCGCACAAGATGATGCCGCTCACATTCATGACACTGGGCGTCATGCGATCGAAATCATCTCCCGCGCAGTACGGCAGGCTGCCTATGGAAACTGGGATACGTTGGAAGCGCCGGTTGTCGATGCTTCTGCCATCGGTGCAAACCTTGCTGGCCTGGATGCGCGCAGCCTGAAAAGCGCGACGCCGGGGATCGGCTCGCCGGTGTCGAAGTCGATCAACGGCAGCGATGTACTCGCGGTACGCTTCTTTGGTTCCGGGAGCGGCGACAACGGGGATAGCACGATGACCAATTGTGCCGGATTCGGTATTTCTGCAGCATCCTCTGTGCAAGATGTGGATGATAGCCGCGGCTGGAGCATCTTTTATGTCGCTGAAGATGCGAGCGGCGAGCCTGAGTTGTACTGCAAGTACCGTGGGAGCAGCGGCTGGTCGGTGCAATCCATCGCCAGCGGAATCGAATCGTTCCAGGTGCTGTATGGGCTGGATAGCGACGGCGATGGCGTGCCGAACAGGTTCCTGACAGCCAGCGCGATCAATGCATTGGACGTTGCGTTGATCGTCGCCGGAGACGATGCTGTTCAGAGGGTGGCTGATCTGAACAGAAAGACTCATTGGAAAAAAGTAGTCGCACTAAAAGTTTCGCTGCTGGTGCGCGGTGCGCACTCTGTACGGGAAGTAAGCTCGAAAGCCGAGTATGACTTGTTCGGCCAGGATTATGCGAATGCGTACGCAGGTGCAGACCCCGGCGTGCGCATTAGGGAAGCTGCGTTGCCGAAATCCTTGCGAGGCAGGCAGCGCAGGGTCTTCACGACGACGATCCAGTTGCGCGGTCGATCGATGGGGGGCGCAGCATGAAATGCGTGAATCGACACCGCCAGCATGGTGCATCGTTGATCGTATCGCTCCTGATGCTGATCGCCGTAGCGATGTTGAGCACATCGGCTGCGCAAATCGCACTACAGGATGAAAAAGCATCACGCAACGACAGCGATAGGCAGGTCGCGATGCAGGCGGCGGAAGCGGCGCTGTCGGATGCTGAACGGGATATCGAGAAATCGTCACGCAGCCGGATATTTGCGCCGGACAGCATGGAGGGATTTTCCGCAGATTGTGGTAGTGCCCAAGCAGATCTTTACCTCGGCCTGTGTCTGCATGCTGCATTGGCACAGGTTCCGGTGTGGCAAACGGTCGATTTGATGAGCGATGCCGAATCGGTTGCCTATGGACATTTCACTGAGCGGCACCTGCAAACCGGAGCCGGCTTGCTGCCTGCGCGTTTGCCCAGATACGTCATTGAACTGATCTCGTTCATCAAACGGGACGAGGCAACGGGCAAGGATGACATTACCTATTTTTACCGGATCACGGCAATCGGTTTCGGCTTGCGTGAAACAACCCAGGTCGTACTGCAGACGTTCTACCGCAAGGCGGGCAAGGACAGCATCGTGCCGACAGGGCGTTTCGGCCGGCGTGAAATCCCGAACTGGAAGGAGTTGCATGATGCATCTGCGAAAACGTAAAACCCAGCAATCCGGCTTTACGCTGATCGAGGTGGTTATCGCGTCGGTCATTACGATGATCCTGATGAGCGCGGTGGTACCGTCCTATATGGAGTCAGTGCGCAAGTCCAGACGCATGGAAGGCCGCGCCGCGTTGCTGCGACTGATGCAGCAGCAGGAACGCTACTACTCGCTGCATAACAGCTATATCCGGTTTTCGTCATCATCCACAGACGAAGATGAAAGGAAATTCCAGTGGTTTTCCGGAAGCAACGCGCAAGCCAGCGCATATGAGATCAAGGCGGAAGCATGCGCGAACGACACGATTGTCAACTGTGTGTTGCTGACCGCGATGCCTGGTACAAGCAAAGTGGATGACAAATACAAGGACCCGGTTTGCGGCGAATTGAGCCTGACAAGCGCCGGCGTCAAGGCGGCAAATAAACCGGATTGCTGGAAATGAGATGAAAACTTCAGACTTGCATTGCATAACGCCGGAAGGCTTCACCCTGATCGAGTTACTGGCCGTGTTGACTATCGCAGGCATCTTGCTGGGGATGGGGGTGCCGAGTTTTCGGTCGTTGATGCAGAGTCAAAAACTGACGACAGCGGTAAACGATTTCTTTGTATCGATCAGTCTTACACGTTCTGAAGCGATCAAACGCGGGAGACGGGTGGATTTGGTGCCGAAGGAGGCGGGCGGCGACTGGGCCCAGGGCTGGGTCGTGTTTGTCGATGAAAACGATAACCAGCGGCCGGATGCCGGCGAGCAGGTGATTTTCGCCCATGATGCGGTTCCCGCAGGATTGACCGTCTCGACCAGCCTCACCGATTCAAAAGTACAATACCTTGCCTATAACGGTTACGGGCGCACACGGACCAACGCGAGCGGCATGCAAACGCAATTCGGTACTTTCGCGTTCAGGCTCGACAAGCAGGCAAGGAAAATCAAGCTGAACTTCCTGGGCCGTCCGCGCATATGCAATCCGGAGATCGAACCAGGCACGTGCTAGAGCTTGATGACGGGAAGCAAGATCAAGCAAATCGGTTCTAATTTGCGTATCCTTGCTCGTTTCACCTGATTGGATATTCACCATATGTTTACCGGAATCGTTGCAGCTGTCGGCAAGATCACTTCCATTACGCCATTGGGCAATCAGGCCGATGCAGGCGTGCGCCTGACGGTGGATGCGGGCAGTCTGCCCATGGCAGATGTCGCGCTTGGCGACTCGATTGCGCTCAACGGCACCTGCATGACAGTCATCAGCAAAACAGAGGAGGGCTTTGTCGTTGATGTGTCGCGCGAAAGCTTGAACCGCACTGTCGGGCTCGACGCATTGGGTGATGTGAACCTGGAAAAGGCATTGACGCTGGCGGATCGCCTGGGTGGGCACCTTGTTTCCGGCCATGTCGACGGGCTGGGCGTGGTACGCAAGTTCGAGCCGGTCGGCGAATCGATGGAACTGGTGATCGAAGCGCCGAAGGAGCTTGCCAGATATCTCGCCTATAAAGGCTCGATTGTGGTCAACGGCGTGTCGTTGACGGTCAATCGCGTACTGGATACCACAAGCGGCTGCGAATTTTCGATCAACCTGATCCCGCATACAGTCGAAGTAACGACCTTGAAGCATCTGACACCGGACGCGAAAGTCAACCTGGAAATCGACTTGATCGCGCGCTACGTTGAACGGATGCTTAGTCTGAAGAATTGAATCAGTCAGCACGCAAAGCTGCCGACAGTTTCGGCTTTGAAAGTTGGAGTCGTCTCAAATCCTTTAAAATAGCGAACTCGAAGGATTTAAATCATGGCTATTTCAACAACACAAGAAATTGTTGCCGAGTTGCGTGCCGGCCGCATGGTCATCCTGGTGGATGAGGAGGATCGTGAAAACGAGGGGGATCTCGTTCTGGCTGCCGAGTTCGTGACGCCAGAGGCAATCAATTTCATGGCGAAGTACGGGCGTGGTCTGATTTGCCTGACCCTGACCGAAGAGCGCTGCAACCAGTTGAACCTGCCGATGATGACCTCCCGTAATGGAACTTCGTATGGCACCAACTTCACGGTGTCGATTGAAGCGGCGGAAGGCGTGACCACCGGGATTTCGGCGGCGGACCGTGCCAGGACCGTGCAGGTCGCAGTCGCGAAAAACGCAAAGCCGTCGGACATCGTGCAACCCGGCCATATTTTCCCGTTGAAGGCGCAACGAGGCGGTGTGTTGATGCGCGCCGGTCATACTGAAGCCGGTTGTGATTTCGCCGAGCTGGCGGGACTGACGCCGGCAGCGGTGATCTGTGAAATCATGAAGGACGACGGCACGATGGCTCGACTGCCGGACCTGATCGAATTCGCAAAGGAGCACGGACTGAAAATCGGCACCATCGCCGATCTGATTCATTATCGTAGTCAGAATGAAAGTATCGTCGAGCGTATTGCTGAACGTGCGATGCAGACTTCGCACGGCACCTTCAAGGCGATCGCATATCGTGACAAGCCGAGTGGAGGTGCGCACCTGGCGTTGGTGCACGGCGAACTCAGGCCCGAACTCGAGACGCTGGTGCGGGTACATCAGCCGGTGTCGATTCTCGACTTGCTGGAAACGCAGGCCACCACGCATTCGTGGAACATGGCGGCAGCGTTGGCGGCGATCAAGGCATCCGAGCGCGGCGCGGTAGTGCTGCTCAACTGCGAAGAATCGGCCGAACAGATGTTCGCGCAATTCGCCGCGCTGAATACGCCGGACACGCAGTCACGCAGATCACGCATGGATTTGCGCACCTATGGCATTGGTGCGCAAATCCTGAGGGATCTGGGCGTAGGCAGGATGAAACTGCTGTCCAATCCGAGAAAGATGCCGTCGATGACGGGCTTCGATCTGGAAGTGGTTGGATATCAGGATAAACCGAATCATTAACACCATGCCGCTCTCAGGCGGCATGACATCTGACTTCTGGCAACATTGGCGTCGGGGTTTCCGCATTCATTTTCACCGAAACCCGGCAGTCCGCAATCATAAGCGCAGTCGCGCATAAAGGAACCATCATGACCGTAGGAACATATGAATCGAATTTGAGCGGCGAGGGCGTGCGCGTTGGAATTGTGCAAGCCCGCTTCAATGAAGACGTATGCCACGGCCTGTTGTCCGCTTGCCTGGCCGAGCTGAAGCATCTTGGAGTGGCCGACGAGGATGTATTGCACGTGACCGTCCCAGGCGCATTGGAAATTCCATTGGCGCTGCAGAAAATGGCGGAAACCCAGCAGTTCGACGCACTGATCGCTATTGGTGCGGTAATTCGCGGCGAGACCTATCACTTCGAATTGGTGTCTAATGAGTCGGGTGCCGGCATTACACGCGTCGGGCTCGACTTCGGCATTCCGATTGCCAATGCTGTACTGACCACCGACACCGACGAACAGGCTGAGGCGCGCATGGCTGAGAAGGGCG
>DASVLY010000596.1:0-2759 GCA_036384635.1 Noviherbaspirillum sp.
GGGGCCCAAACTGGATAGTTGGATAACGTTAAATTTTCATCCGGCGGAAGGCGCTTCGCTTTTCCGCCCTACGCGTGCTATTGCCGGAGCGGCATACATGCAGAGGCGTCACCTGTGCGCCACCGCGTCGGCCATCGCAACAGAGTTGATATCACCGGCCACCCGTAATCCCCGCTCCACGCTGACACGATTGACTTCCGGCTGATTCTGACTGACCTTCCACTTGCCGGACAATTTCGTGATCGGTATCTCGATGCCGACCAAGGCGGTCAGCATTTTTTCAATATAGTCGTCAGGAGCGTCCGTTACCTTCCACGGCTGCGCTCTTCCGGCTTCAAGCGCATCCGTCAACCGCTCCAGATGCGCCCGCACCCATTTAGCATCGTCGATCACGCGCAATGGGCCGTACGCATGGACGACCATGAAATTGTAGGTCGGCGCCACACGCGCATCTTCTTCCTTGGTCGCATATAGCGACGGACTGATGTAGCTTTGCGGCCCCTGAAATATCACGAGCGTCTCCATGCCCTTCGCATGCTCGCGCCATGCCGGATTGTTACGCGGAAGATGCGCGCGCAGCGTGCCATAGGGAGCACCGTCTGCACTCATTTCAAACGGCACATGATTCGCATCGAGTCCACCACCGCTCAGCGTCACCATGGCGCCGAGCGGATGCGCGCGCATCAACTGGTGCATCACGTCTGTGCGCGCTTCCTCGAAGTGAGAACGAACATACATGGATATTCCTTTCAAAGAGCCGTCAGGCGGCTTCGACCACAATTTCAGACTTGAGCGAATTCGCGATGTAGCATTCCTCATGCGCTTCATGGTGCATCGTGTCCAGTTCAGCCAACGAAGGCTGGCGTTCACCCGAGAACACAATGCGCGGACGCAAGCTGATGCGCGTCATCGCCAGCTTCCCCGCCGTGTTTTTCTCAAGGATGCCCGATGCCTGATCGACATAGCTGTCGACGACAAAACCACGCCTGGCGGCGATATGCAGAAAAACCAGCATGTGACAACTGGATGCCGCGGCCACCAGCGCCTCTTCCGGGTCGACGTTCGCCGCTACAGACATCGGAAGCGGAACCACCAAGGGAGAAGCCGAAGCCGCCACGCAAGCGCCGCCGTCGAACCGCCATTCATGCGCCCTGCTGTATTTCTGGTCAGTGAATGATTGACCGTTTCTGTTCCATTCAATCGTTGCTTCATACTTGTGCATATCTTTCCTCTTCATGCGTTACAAAACGTGTTAAGGGGCCGCGCGCCTGATGATCCAACCGTTGCCCACCGCCTCAAATCCGAGCTTCGGGTAGTACGCCATCGCCTCCGGTGCGGCAAGCAACAGCAGCATGGATTGCTCGCCAATCGCAGTGCGCACACGTCGGATGAGCTCGCGGCCGATACCGGATTGCTGGTATTCCTTATCGACCGCAAGATCGGACAAATAGGTGCAATAGCTGAAGTCAGTCAACGCGCGTGCCACTCCAACCAGACGCTCGCTATCCCATGCGGTCACCAGCAGGTTTCCGTGCTCAAGCATGGCGGTCAGGCGCGATAGATCTTCGACCGGCCGCCGTATTCCCGACTTGGAAAATACCTGCGCCAATTGCTGCGGCGATATGCGCCTGTCGTCGTGGTAGGAAATTTTCATCATGGTTCTTCCCTCGTTGTCAGTTCAGGCACAGCTTAGCGCTCACATTGGCTTTGTTAAAGTACCAATTAATGGTATTTTTTGAATACCAATTCAGGAAACACGAACCATGCACGTCGCCCAATCCCTGACCACGCTGCGCCTCAATCCGGCATCGGAGACGCCGCTGTTCCGCCAACTCTATGAAGCGATCAAGCGCGCCATTCTCAACGGTGAAATCGGTCCCGGCATGCAGTTGCCGCCGACCCGCGAACTGTCGCGGTTGCTTGGCATCTCGCGGCAAACGGTTCTCAACGCTTATGAGCAGCTCATGGCCGAAGGCTACCTGTCAGGTACGGTAGGAAAAGGAACTTTCGTCAGCAACGATCTGCCGATCACTGCAGCGTCCAAGCGGCTTATGTCCGAGCACAAGCCGCTGCCTCTGCTGCGACCGCTATCGAGCCGTGGCCGGCAATTCGTCGGCGAGCGCACGCGCCTGAATACTCACCCTGAAAGCATGCCGCGCGCATTCAGGATCGGCATGCCGGGGGTGGACGTATTCCCGTTCGATGTATGGTCCCGTCTCGAAGCACGCAGATGGCGCCGCCCGACGCACCACTTCGGGTACGACGATCCCGCCGGCCACATGCCGTTGCGCCAGACGCTTGCCGCCTATCTGCGCGCTTCCCGCGGCGTCCATTGTTCGCCGGAACAAATCATCATTACCTCGGGCTCGCAACAGGCACTGTTCCTGATTGCGTCGATGCTGCTGTCGCCGAACGACTCCGCCTGGGTGGAAGAACCCGGATACCGTGGCATCAGTGCGTCGCTGCATGCGACCGCAGCAAAGGTATGTCCGGTTCCGGTCGATGAAGAAGGCTTGTGCGTCGCGCTCGGAGCGAAACGTTATCCCGATGCCAGGCTGGTGTATGTGACGCCATCGCATCAAGCCCCTCTCGGCGTCACGATGAGTCTGACGCGCCGGCTGGAACTGCTGGCGTGGGCGGCAGCAAACAAGGCGTGGGTGGTGGAAGACGATTACGACAGCGAGTACCGCTACACAGGCCCGCCTCTTGCATCCTTGCAGAGCCTCGACAAAGCCGGCAGCGTGATCTATGTCGGCACC
>DASVLY010000597.1:0-2625 GCA_036384635.1 Noviherbaspirillum sp.
TCGACGGCAAGGCGCTGTTTACCGTCGAAGACCTGAAGCAGCCGGACGGCACGCTGCATCCGGTGCAGCAGGCAATGGTCGAATGTCACGGTTCGCAGTGCGGTTTCTGCACGCCGGGTTTCGTGATGTCGCTGTGGGCGCTATACCTGAAACGGCAGGGAACAAGCGAGCCGCTGCAGCGCGGGGAAATCGACGATGCGCTGTCGGGCAACCTGTGCCGCTGCACCGGGTACCGTCCCATCATCGACGCCGCGCAGCGCATGGGCGAGCTGCCGCCTGCCGGTTTCGACCGCGCGGCGCTGGCGCAGGCGCTGCAGACGATCCGGCGCGGCGGGATGTTCAGTTATACGCATGGCAGACAGTCCTTCCATGTACCGCTGACAATCGAACAACTGGTGCAAGTGCGCGCGGCCCATCCTGACGCGACCATTCTTTCCGGCTCCACCGATGTCGGCCTGTGGGTCACCAAGCAGATGCGCGAGCCGGGCGACATCATCTACATCAATCAGGTAGCGGAACTGCAGGCTGTCGCCGAGCGGGACGGCTGGCTGGATATCGGCGCGGCGGTGTCACTCGACGATGCCTATGCGGCGCTGTGCAAACACTACGGACGCGAATTATCCGAACTGCGGCAGCGCTTCGCATCGCTGCCGATCCGCAATGCCGGCACGCTGGCCGGCAACATCGCCAACGGCTCCCCCATCGGCGATTCTGCTCCCTGGCTGATCGCGCTCGGCGCGCACATCGTCTTGCGCGGCCAATGCGGTCAGCGCGTGCTGCCGCTGGAAGATTTTTATCTCGATTACCGGAAAAAGGATTTGCGCGCGGATGAATTCATCGAAGCCGTGCGCGTGCCGCTGCCGCAGCCCGGCCTGCGCTTTCGCACCTACAAGCTGTCCAAGCGATTCGACCAGGACATTTCCGCCGTGTGCGCCGCGTTCGCGATCACGCTCGACGGGCGCATCGTGCGCCATGCGCGCATCGCCTATGGCGGCATGGCCGCGACCTCGCGCCGCGCGCCGCGCACCGAAGCCGTACTTAACGGCCGCGAATGGAACGAGGCCACGCTCAACGATGCGATGCACATGCTGGCGCACGATTACACGCCGCTGACCGACATGCGCGCTTCCGGCACGTACCGGATGAAGGCCGCGCAAAACCTGCTGAAACGCTTCTGGCTCGAAACCCGGCCCGACGCGCCGCTTGCCGCCGGTGAAGTCAATGCATTCGCCTGTCTATGAGGGAATCGTCATGAACAAACAGGCCGAATGGGTTGCGAAGCAAGGCGCGAGCGAGTGGAAGGAAGTCGGCGTGCCGCATCCGCATGAATCGGCGATGCTGCACGTATCGGGCGAGGCAACCTATACCGACGACATCCCGGAGTTGCAGGGCACGCTGCATGCGGCGCTCGGCCTGTCGCAAAAGGCGCATGCGAAAATCAGGTCGGTCGATCTGACGGAAGTGAAAAAAGCTGACGGGGTGGTTGCGGTCTACACCGCCCGCGACATCCCCGGCGTCAACGACTGCGGACCGATCATCCATGACGATCCGATACTCGCCGACGGCCTGGTGCAATACGTCGGCCAGCCGATCTTCATCGTGGTGGCCGACACGCACGACCATGCGCGCCGCGCCGCCCGCGCCGCGAACATCGATTACGAAGAACTGCCGGCGATCCTGACGCCGCAGGAGGCGAAGCAAGCGCAATCCTTCGTGGTGCCGCCGATGCGTCTTGCACGCGGCGATGTTGCGCGTGCGTTCGGACAGGCGCCGCACCGGATCAAGGGCGAGCTGCATGTCGGCGGGCAGGAACAGTTCTACCTCGAAGGCCAGATCTCGTATGCGATCCCGAAGGAAGGCAACGGCATGCTGGTGTACTGCTCGACCCAGCATCCTTCGGAAATGCAGCATGTGATCGCGCATGCGCTCGGGCTGCATTCGCACAACGTGGTGGTCGAATGCCGGCGCATGGGCGGCGGCTTCGGCGGCAAGGAGTCGCAATCGGCATTGTGGGCGGCAGCGGCAGCAGTCTGCGCTGCGCGCCTGAAGCGCCCGGTCAAGCTGCGCGCCGACCGCGACGACGACATGCTGGTGACCGGCAAGCGCCACTGCTTCCATTACGAATACGAAGCGGGTTATGACGACGAAGGCCGCATCCTCGCCGCGAAAGTCGAGATGGTATCGCGCGCCGGTTTTTCCGCCGACCTGTCGGGGCCGGTCGCCACCCGTGCGGTATGCCACTTCGACAATGCGTACTACCTGTCCGATGTGGACATCGCCGCGATGTGCGGCAAGACCAACACCCAGTCCAACACCGCCTTTCGCGGCTTCGGCGGCCCGCAGGGCGCGATTGCAATCGAATACATCATCGACGGGATCGCGCGCCATCTCGGCCGCGATCCGCTCGACGTGCGCAGGCTGAATTTCTACGGCCGCAACGACGACGAAGGCCGCAATGTCACGCCCTATGGCCAGAAGGTCGAGGACAACGTGATCCATGAACTGGCCGCCGAACTGGAAGCCGACAGCGATTACCGTGCGCGCCGCGCATCGGTGCGCGCATTCAACGCCGGCAGCCCGGTACTGAAGAAAGGACTCGCGCTCACGCCGGTCAAGTTCGGCATC
>DASVLY010000598.1:0-5180 GCA_036384635.1 Noviherbaspirillum sp.
TGAAACAACTGTTACACATAAAAACCGACGCACGTTTTTCGCCATAGAACATGACATAAAAAAAGCGCTCCGAAGAGCGCTTTTTGAAGTAAGTGCAGCAACAAAATCAATGCTTCAACACATTCGGGTCAGTTGGCCCGACGCTCTGTGCGACCGCCGTATCGACCGGCGCCTCCACCTCAGTCAGCGGAGCTGGTTGGCGTTCAAGCGCGATCTCCAGCACCTTCTCGATCCAGCGTACCGGAACAATTTCCAGTTTATTCTTCACGTTGTCCGGGATCTCTGCGAGATCCTTCACATTTTGTTCTGGAATCAATACGGTCTTGATGCCGCCGCGATGTGCGGCCAACAGCTTCTCCTTCAAGCCACCGATCGGCAGCACCTCTCCGCGCAACGTAATTTCACCCGTCATTGCCACATCGGCTCGAACCGGAATATCAGTCAGCACCGACACCAATACGGTCGTCATCGCAATGCCTGCAGATGGTCCATCCTTCGGCGTCGCACCTTCCGGCACGTGAATATGGATATCGGTCTTGGTGAACGTCTCGGTCTTGATGCCGAGCCGCTTCGCACGGCTGCGCACCACAGTTCGCGCCGCCTCGATGGACTCCTTCATCACGTCACCAAGGGTGCCAGTACGCGTAATGTCACCCTTACCAGGCATTGTCATTGCTTCAATCGTCAGCAAATCGCCACCGACTTCCGTCCATGCAAGACCAACCACCTGGCCGATCTGATTTTCCTTCTCCGCCATGCCGAAGTCATAACGGCGAACACCAAGGAACTTGTCGAGATTCTTCGGAGTAATAGCGATCTTGCGCTCCTGCTTCTTCAGCAGCAGCATCTTCACCACCTTGCGGCAAATCTTCGATATCTCTCGTTCCAAGGAGCGCACGCCAGCTTCGCGAGTATAGTAGCGAATGATGTCGCGAATCGCCGCTTCTGACACCGCGACTTCATCTTCCTTCAGACCGTTATTCGTGATCTGTTTCGGCAGCAGGTAGCGTTGCGCGATGCTGGTTTTTTCATCTTCGGTATAGCCGGACAATCGAATTACCTCCATCCGGTCCAGCAATGCGGGTGGGATGTTGTAGGAATTCGAGGTTGCAACGAACATCACGTCTGACAGGTCGAAGTCGACTTCAACGTAATGGTCCGAGAAAGTGTGGTTCTGCTCCGGGTCGAGTACTTCTAGTAGCGCTGATGCCGGATCACCGCGGAAATCCATGCCAAGCTTATCCACCTCATCCAGCAAGAACAACGGATTGCGTACACCTGTCTTGGCTAAGCTTTGCAGAATCTTACCGGGCATTGAGCCTATATAAGTACGACGATGCCCACGAATCTCGGCCTCGTCGCGGACGCCACCCAACGCCATTCGCACGAACTTGCGATTGGTTGCGCGAGCAATCGACTGACCAAGTGACGTCTTGCCAACACCCGGCGGCCCAACCAAGCACAGAATAGGTGCCTTCACCTTGTCCACACGCTGCTGCACCGCGAGATACTCCAGGATGCGCTCCTTGACCTTCTCCAAACCATAGTGCTCAGCTTCCAGTACGGCCTCTGCATTCACCAAGTCGTTGTTAACTTTCGATTTCTTCCGCCACGGCAAGCCCAACAAAGTGTCGATGTAATTGCGTACCACCGTCGCTTCGGCGGACATTGGCGACATCAGCTTGAGTTTTTTCAACTCCGACTGCGCCTTTTCACGCGCATCCTTCGGCATTTTTGCCGCGATGATCTTCTTCTCAAGTTCTTCGAGATCGGCACCCTCTTCGCCTTCGCCGAGTTCTTTCTGAATCGCTTTCACCTGCTCGTTCAGATAGTACTCGCGCTGCGATTTTTCCATCTGGCGCTTCACGCGACCACGAATGCGCTTTTCAACCTGTAGAATGTCGAGTTCGCCTTCGAGTTGCCCGAGCAGATGTTCATGGCGTTTCGCAACGTTGAAGATTTCGAGAATGATTTGTTTTTGCTCAAGCTTAAGCGGCAGGTGCGCCGCTATAGTATCTGCTAGGCGGCCTGCATCATCGATTCCGGCGAGCGAAGTCAAAATCTCCGGCGGAATCTTCTTGTTCAGTTTCACATATTGATCAAACTGCTGCACAATTGCGCGACGCATCGCCTCAACTTCAGACTCGTCACCCGGCTCGGATTCGACCGGAGTCAGATCTGCGACAAAATGCGTTTCCAGTTCGCTGATCTGATGAATACGCGCACGCTGTGCGCCTTCGACCAGCACTTTTACTGTACCATCAGGCAATTTCAGCATCTGCAAGATATTGGCAACACACCCGATATCGTAAATGTCATTCGCAGACGGCTCATCCTTAGCGGCAGCTTTTTGGGCGGCAAGCATGATGCTCTTGCCTTGTTCCATCGCTGCTTCGAGTGCCTTGATTGACTTAGGGCGCCCAACGAAAAGAGGTATCACCATATGCGGGAAAACAACGACGTCCCGTAACGGCAACAAAGGCAGTTGGGTATGTTCAGTGAATGTAGTAGTCGTCATGGCGAACCTTATTTAAGAGCTTGTTAATGATGTTGGCACAACGGCCAAAAACTCAAGTCCAAGCAGCAACAAAAATCACAAAAAGCAAAATTCACCAATAAAAAAGGCCACACACGAAGTCGCCTTCGGGTGGCCTTGTTCTGGAAGCCTGAAGTGATTCCTGTGTTTCAAATTGTACTGCTTTTAGGAAAAAAGGGGCTTATAACCTTTTGATCAAATGCAGTCGCCCATTTATTATTTTGCTCCCGATACTTTTGGCTGCTCATGATAAATCAACAATGGCTTCGCCCCATTGACAATTGTATTTTCATCAATCACCACCTTGGCAACGTTCTGCTGGCTTGGCAATTCAAACATCACGTCCAACAATGCATGCTCAAGAATAGAGCGCAATCCACGTGCACCAGTCTTGCGTTCAAGCGCTTTTTTTGCGATTGCATGCAACGCCGCTGGCCTGACTTCCAGTTCCGCACCTTCCATCTGGAGCAGCTTCGCATACTGTTTAATCAAAGCATTTTTGGGTTCAAGCAATATTTGGATCAGCGCCTCTTCATTAAGTTCACTCAACGTCGCAACCACCGGCAAACGACCAACCAACTCCGGAATCAGACCAAACTTAATCAGGTCTTCCGGTTCCGCATCGAGCAATACCTCACTTGCAGTTCGTTCACTCTGACTTTTCACACTTGCCGAGAAGCCAATACCGCTTTTCTCGGAACGATTCGAAATGATCTTCGCCAGACCGTCAAACGCACCACCGCAAATGAACATGATATTCGTGGTGTCGATCTGCACGAAATCCTGGTTTGGATGCTTGCGCCCTCCTTGCGGTGGCACCGACGCCATCGTGCCCTCGATCAGCTTGAGCAAGGCTTGCTGTACGCCTTCGCCAGAGACGTCACGGGTGATCGACGGATTGTCGGACTTGCGCGAAATCTTGTCGATTTCGTCAATATAGACAATGCCTTTCTGCGCCTTTTCAACTTCATAATTGCAGTTCTGCAGAAGTTTCTGGATGATGTTTTCCACATCTTCCCCAACATAGCCAGCTTCCGTAAGTGTGGTTGCATCTGCGATCACGAACGGCACATTGAGCATACGCGCCAGTGTTTGCGCGAGCAAAGTCTTGCCAGAACCAGTAGGGCCAACTAACAGAATATTGCTTTTCGCCAACTCAACATCATCCTTCTTGCCGAGATGCTTCAAGCGTTTGTAGTGGTTATACACTGCCACTGACAGAATACGCTTGGCGGTCTCTTGGCCGATCACGTATTGCCCAAGCAACTCGTAAATCTCGGAGGGGGTTGGGAGGTCCGATTTCGGTCCAGTGACCGACTCGATGCTGGATGCCTCATCGCGAATGATGTCATTGCACAGGTCGATACACTCGTCGCAAATAAATACTGACGGGCCTGCGATGAGTTTCTTCACCTCGTGCTGGCTCTTGCCACAAAATGAGCAATAAAGCAATTTTTCGCCGCTGGAGGATTTTTTGTCAGACATAGGTCAAACTATGGGTGGATATGAATCCGATATTACCTGCGAAATCCAAATTCGTCACGATAGTACTCAAGAATTTGAGCAAAGTTGACAAATTCCGTCGCTATAAAACAAAACGCCCGAACGAAGTGCGTCCGTGCGTTTTACGCTTGTGCCGACGCGGCATCAGGAGGCGCGGTTAGCCAGCACCTTATCGATCATGCCATATTCTGCTGCTTCCGTAGCTGACATGAAGTTATCTCTGTCCGTATCCTTGCTGATTTGTTCCACAGACCGGCCAGTTTTTTCAGCCAGGATGTGGTTCAACCGGTCACGCAGGTACAGGATTTCACGCGCCTGAATCTCGATGTCTGCAGCCTGCCCTTGAGCGCCCCCCAAAGGCTGGTGGATCATGATACGAGAATTCGGCAGTGAATAACGCTTGCCTTTGGCACCAGCCGCTAGCAGGAATGCACCCATCGATGCTGCCAAGCCAGTACACAGCGTGGAAACATCCGGTTTGATGAACTGCATGGTGTCATAAATCGCCATGCCGGCCGACACCGAGCCGCCTGGTGAATTGATATACAGCGAAATATCCTTGTCCGGGTTTTCGCTTTCCAGAAACAGCAGCTGCGCAACAACCAAGTTTGCACTCTGATCATTGACCGGTCCGACCAAAAAAATCACGCGCTCCTTCAGCAGGCGCGAGTAAATATCGTACGCACGCTCACCACGCCCGCTTTGTTCAATCACCATCGGCACCATACCGAGCATTTCAGTATCCAGTGCGGAATTTCTAATTAATCCTGACATGTGCTTTCCTCAAGGAATGCGCACAAGCTTATTGTGCGTTGTTACCCATCAACTCGTCGAATGGAACCGGCTTCTCGGTCACTTTTGCTTTACCAAGTACATAGTTAACGACGTTTTCTTCCAAAACAAGGGCCTCGACTTCCGCCAGACGACGGCGGTCGCTGTAATAATACTTCAGAACCTGTTGTGGCTCTTCATAGCTTTGCGCGAAATCCTCGACTTGTGCCTTCACCTGCTCTTGCGTGGCTTCCAGCTTATTCGCCTTCACCACTTCTGCCAAAATCAGCCCCAGTCGCACACGGCGCTCTGCCTGCGCGGCGAACAGCTCGCGCGGAATCGGCATGTCCTTCACATTCATACCGCGCTG
>DASVLY010000599.1:0-5804 GCA_036384635.1 Noviherbaspirillum sp.
CCGTTGCCGTCAATGCCGATGGCACGCGCGCTTATGTGGCAAATAGCCGAGGCCAGAGCGTGTCTGTCATCGACACCTCGAAAAACAGCGTGGTCGCTACCGTGAAGGTCGGGAAATATCCGGCTGCCGTTGCGGTAACGCCGGATGGATCAAAAGTGTATGTTGCCAATCAGCGTTCCAACACGGTTTCGGTGATCAATACGGCGAATAACACGGTGAGCGCCACGGTAAAGGTGGGAAGGGCGCCGCTGGCCATCGCTGCCAATCCCCAGGGGGCGCAGGTATATGTGGTCAATAACTGGGACAACAGCGTTTCCTTCATCAATACGGCAACGAATACCGTTGCCTCGACTGTGACTGTCGGAAACGGCCCTGTCGACATCGGCGTCAATGCCTTGGGAACATCAGCCTACGTCAGCAACCAGGAGGACAACACCGTCTCGGCGATCAATCTGGCTAACGGTTCGGTCTCGTCTCCCGTGGCGGTCGGCAATTATCCGACCGGCGTGACGCTCAATCCGTCCGGCACGCGCGTTTATGTGACGAACAACAGCGACAATACCGTCTCCGTCATCGACACCAGCAACAATGCGGTCATTGCCACTGTTGCCGTGGGCCAGTCTCCCCAAGGCATGGCGATCAGTCCTGCAGGCAAGCGCCTGTATGTCGGCAACAGTGAAGACAATACGATTTCAGTCGTCGATACCGACAGCAATACAGTAGCCGCCACCATCGCCGGACAGGGGAATGCGCCGGTCGATGTGGCGATGATGACGGGCGCCGTGACCTATGCCTATATCGCCGACCCGGTGGCAGGATCGATTTTCGTCGTCAATCCCGTCAATAACGCGCTCGTGGCGACGATTAACTCGGGCGCGACGAGCGCACTGGCAACCAATCCTGCCGGCACCCGGGTTTATGCGGCTGGAAATAGCGACCAGATGGCGGTCATTGATACGAGCAGCAATACCATTGTCGCCAACGTAGCTGTCGGGAAAAGCGGATCGACGATCCGGAGCGTGGCGGTAAGTCCCGGTGGAAAACGGGTATATGTCACAAACTTCAAAGACAACACCGTTTCGGTGGTGGATGCCGCGACCAACAAGGTGACCTCCACGATACCGGTCGGTGTCGGGCCGATAGCCATTGCGCTCGATCCGACGGGGACTTATGCCTATGTCGCCAATTTCGGTGAGAAGATGTGCCAGGTGCCCACGGGCTCTACTATCCAGGTGATTGCGACATCGAGCAACAGCGTGGTTCAGACCATCACGTTCAAAGGGTGTCCGTGGGATGTGAAGGTCAGTCCGGATGGCGCGCGCCTGTATGTGACGATTAACGGCATCGGTCTTGATGCGGTCGGGGTGATTGACACCAAAACCTACCAGTTCGTTGCAAAGATCAGCACAGCCGGTTCCGGATTCTCGCCGTCGAATCTGGCGGTCAGTCCGGCCGGAGACAAAGTGTATGTCTCCATTACCGAGCCGATCGCTATCGGCGGCTCTAATGTCAATGTGATCGATACGGCCACCAACACCATCACGAATACGGTGAAGGTCGGTTTATGGCCGCAAGGTCTGGCGCTGACACCTGCCGGAAATCAGCTGCTTGTCACGAATACGGTACCCATGCCCAAAAGAAAAAATCAGGCGGCCTACAATATCGTGACCGTCGATACGGGCTCGCTTGCCTGGACAAGTACGAATTATCTGGGAAGCGCACCCATCGCGGTTACCTTTGCGACTGTTTATCCTGCGCAGTAAATTCAACGTCTCTGAAAAGGACTCTCCCGGCCGGACGGGGGAGTCCTTTTTTCATGCAAGTAAGCAGCAGCAGCGGGTAGCCGGCACGCCATTACGCGAATGCGGGTAATTTTTTCCGTTCCCTCTGTAGTTTCTTCCACAACAACGCGGCTGATCCGAGCGCCTTGCCTCCCTAATAACAGGTTCTTAGGCCGCAGGCGGCGGTTTTGTTCATATGGCACGCACATTGCCTGCGATAGGCCGGGACCAATCCGCTTCGCAAAGTCGATTGGTGCGTGTTATTACTTTCCCAAAGGAGAACACAAATGCCACAAGGTACAAATCTACGCTATGTGCTCGGGATTGCCGCGTTGGCGGCGATGTTTGGGGCCGCATCCTCGACAGTCGTTTATGCGCAGGGCAGCCAGGATGCAACAGGCATGACGAAAGAAAGCCAGGCTGGTTCAGCATCCGGCACTTCCGGCAGCAGTACAGGCGGCAGCAGTGCTGCTTCGCCCGGCAAGGGGGCGGCAACAGTGGGTCGTGCCGATCGAAACATGATGAACGAAATGGCCTACTCGAACCTGTCCGAAATCGAAGCCGGCAAGATCGCGCAAAGCAAATCGCAGAACGACCAGGTGAAGAATTTCGCGCAACGGATGATCGACGACCATACCCAGGCGCAGCAGGAACTGCAGCAACTGGCCGACGCCAAAGGCGTGAAGCTGCCTACCGAGCCCGACGCCAAACACAAGAAGGAAGCGCAGAAATTGCAGGCGATGTCGGGCGAGCAGTTCGACAAGATGTACATGGAGCGAGGCGGCCTGACCGACCATCGCGCCACGCATCAACTGCTTTCGCGTGTGCAGACACGCGCCACCGATCCCGACTTGAAGTCGCTGGCAGCGAAGACGTTGCCGACCATCGACCAGCACCTCAACATGGCGCAGGAAGTAAGGAGCGGCACTAAATCAGGCGCCTCGGGCTCATCGTCCACGAAGAGCCAGGGAGCGGCCGGCACATCCGGTTCGTCCGGCGACACCACCCGCAATAAATAATTGGAGCAAGCATGGATAACGACGAAGTGATCTCTACACTGAACGACCTGATCGAAACCTGCAAGGATGGCGAGGATGGATTTCGCACTTGCGCCAGCGATGTCGGCGACACCACGCTGAAGACGTTCTTTTCGAGCCGCGCGCAGCAATGCGGGGCGGCGGCGGTCGAACTGCAAAACCTCGTGCGCGCGTATGGCGGAGATCCGGAAAAGAGCGCCAGCCTGGGCGGTGCGATTCACCGGCGCTGGGTCGATGTGAAGTCGGCCATCATGGGGCATGATGACAAGGCCGTGCTGAAGGAGTGCGAGCGCGGCGAAGATGTCGCGGTGGCCAGCTACCGCAAGGCGCTGGAAAAAAATCTGCCGGCGGATGTGCGCAGCGTGGTCGAGCAGCAGTACCAAGGGGTGCTGCAGAACCATGATGAGGTGCGCAGTTTGCGCGATCAGTACCGAAGCGCGTAACGCTGCATGCACGGAATTCTGCCGCCATGCTTCGGCAACGCTGCGGCAGAATTCATTACTGCGCAGTTAAGGAACGAGCACAATCGCCCTTTACCTTTACAGCCTGTGAATCAGAACTTATCTGCTGCAATTCTTCCGCCGGCGGCAATCGCATTGTTGGCGGTATCGAATCAAGGCCGGCTCTCTGCATGCTTCGCGCGATAGGAATCCCGACGGGCAGCGATATACTGCAGATCAATGGGACATAACAGGTTCCAAGGAAAAGGCAGCAGGAGCGATGGAAAAATTTCAAATCTTCGATACGGCTTTGCTCGACAATGCGGGCCTGAACCGGCAAGCCGTTTTCAATATCGACGATCTTCCGGAGGAGGTGGCAGCATCTGTGCGCAAACATTGCAGCGCTGTTGGTTCATGCCGCCAGCTCATCGTGATTGCACACGCCGGCAGAAAACTCTGGGAATGCGTCAAGGCATCCGGGACGGGTTCGGAAAACCCTATCGACGATTTCACTATCCAAACCGTGAAACGCTGGTTTGCGCAATGCCAGGCGCAGAACACTTATGAAATTCTCTATCCGGGAGAGCATGCCATCGGCCTGCAACGGCTTGGACAGTTGGCAGGGTGGCACCACCCGACACCGTTCATGGTGGGCATCGATAGCGAGTGGGGCACATGGTACGCCTATCGCGCGGTCGTCGTAGCGGATACGGCATTTGCGCCCACCAGGCCAATAGAAAGCACCTCTCCCTGCGCCGCTTGCGATCACAAGGTGTGCATCGCCAGTTGTCCTGCCGGAGCCCTGGAAGGCGGGCAGTTCGATCTTGGAAAATGTGTCAGCTATCGCAAGCAGGCAGGATCGGGCTGCAAGGCCACTTGCCTGGCACGGATCAGTTGCCCGGTAGGCGGCATTCACCGTTATTGCGATGAGCAGATCCACCACAGCTATTCGATTTCCATGCGGTTTATTGAGCAGCACTACTGATCGATGGTGATGGCGGGCCTGCCCCTTGGCTGGCGAATTTCTGCAGGACGAAGGTACGTAATATTTAAACATTTATTTCATGGTGCGCAGAGCGCACCCTTGCTTGCTGCATCTGGCGCAGTTGCTGGAATAATTCCACTTAAGCTGTATCGTGTATGTACGTATATGCAGGGTAAGGCTCGACTATTTGCCGAACATGTCGAGTCTGGCCCTACATATTTTTAGAGAATATCTACGCTGGCAATAGTATAAATTTCTTTATCTGCGCTACTCTGATGCTCCAGGCGTAATGCGAGTCCGTACTGTTGCAAAATCGTGTATTTATTCTTTCCTTTTAGAATGCCGTTAGAGAAACTGTCACAGTTGAGGTCCATAGACCTGCCGCCTAATTTCGGATGAGGCGTGGCAGCAGAGTAGAACTTCCCTGAACGGCAGACTAATTTGGCATTACTGTAATTTGCTATTTGCACTGTGGTGCCAGAAGTCCACTCAAAAACGTATTCCGTGTCCTCTCGCGACATCAGTACGTTCTTTGCAAACTGATTTAACTGCTTGGCTTCAAATATAAAGTTGGCTGTTTGACGATTGTAGAAGACGTTTTGTGATCTCAATGGTACTAGCCCCGCATAACTTAATGTGTACTGTATTCCATATGGGACATCATTATTGGAATACTCAATCATTTCAGGCTCTAATCCCCCTCGCACAAAGCCCTCCACCCCAAACAAATCCCCAACTTTCTTACCTGTCTTATGTCTTATATAAGACTTGTTCGGGTACAATAACGGCCGGCACTGGCAGAGCAACACATTGCTTTGTCTTTTTTTACAACCTACTTGAAGAGCACTCTCATGCTAGCTGCGTACCGCAATCACGTCGCCGAACGCGCGTCCCTCGGCATCCCTCCGCTTCCGCTTTCGGCGGCACAGACCAAAGACCTGGTGGAACTCCTGAAGAATCCGCCGGCAGGCGAGGAGCAGTTTCTCGTCGATCTGATTACCAACCGCGTCCCGGCAGGGGTGGATGATGCAGCCAGGGTCAAGAGCGCCTTCCTCGAAAAAGTCGCGAAGGGCACGGAAAAGAGCCCGCTGATTTCGCGCGAACTCGCCACAAAATTGCTGGGCACGATGCTCGGCGGTTTCAACATCAAGCCGCTGATCGAGCTGCTCGACGATGCCGCCGTCGGCACCGTCGCAGCCGAAGGTCTGAAAAAGACCCTTTTGATGTTCGACTACTTCCACGACGTGAAGGAGCTGGCCGACAAGGGCAGCGCCAACGCCAAGGCCGTGCTGCAGTCGTGGGCCGATGCCGAGTGGTTCACCTCCCGCCCGGAAGTGCCGCAAAGCCTGACGCTTACCGTCTTCAAGGTGTCCGGCGAAACCAATACCGACGACCTGTCTCCCGCACCCGACGCGACCACGCGCCCGGACATCCCGATGCACGCGCTGGCCATGCTGAAGAACCCGCGTCCGGGCATCGAGCCGGACGAGCCCGGCAAGGTCGGCCCGATCAGGCAGATCGAGGCGTTGAAGGCCAAGGGCAATCTGGTGGCTTATGTCGG
>DASVLY010000600.1:0-9386 GCA_036384635.1 Noviherbaspirillum sp.
TTCTTCGCTACCGGCTTCTTGGCAGCTGCGGCTTTTTTTGCTGCCGGCTTCTTGGCGGCTGCTTTCTTGGCAGCCGGTTTCTTTGCTGTTGCCATTTGTTTCTCCTTCACGTGATGGAAACTTCAAACTACGAGGTTGGAAACCCGTCTAGCCCATCTCGATGTTCCAGGCGGATTATTCATCGGCACAAGCAAGCTTCTGCTTGCGCTAATGAATTCGGCACCAGCTGAACTGCTGCATCACCTCATTCATGCAGCACTTCAGCCTCATCTGACTACGACTCTCTTCTTCAGCTCCCTGCCATGCATCGGCAGGGGGATGTGTATACCGCACGTCAGTTCGCACTGCTGCAGCCGTAGCCAAAAAAAACGCCAGCAACCAAGCCGGCGTGGGAATGCTGTTTCTGAAAAACCAACAGGTTTTTCAAAGAAAAAGCCGCCTTGCCCGACTGCGTCTGGCAAAGCGGCGATAACAGAGAAGATCGATACGTTCGTCTACTGTCCATTAATTGGTTGTAGCCTTTCAGGTCTGCAGCCTCAGTTTTTCAATCCCTGTCGATCCGGCCTGTCGCACCGGTTGGTTTGTCGGCTGCTGTCTATCCAACTATCCTCGTCCAATCCGATACGAGATCCTTTATCGCTCGGTTCTTCTTAGAACCTGTCCAAGTTCTCGCCGAACAGACCAGTCTCACTTCTGCGTGCTCGTCGCACTTCAACTGCGAGTGCACTTCTCGGAGCAACCTTGGTCTGTTCTGTGTGACCCTAAGCAGATTCTTATTCCCAGCTCAACGCGCCACCAGTCTGATATTCGATCACGCGAGTCTCGAAGAAGTTGCGTTCCTTCTTCAGATCGATCATCTCGCTCATCCATGGGAACGGATTCTCTTCCTGTGGGAACATCGGATCAAGACCGATCTGCTGCGCTCGACGATTTGCGATGAATCGCAGATACCCTTTAAACATCGGCGCATTCAAACCAAGTACTCCACGCGGCATTGTATCCTCAGCATAACGATATTCCAACTCCACCGCGCGTAAAAACAACGCTTTGATCTCTTCGCGGAATTCAGCAGTCCACAAATGCGGGTTCTCAAGCTTGATCGTATTGATCAGATCGATTCCGAAATTGCAGTGCATCGATTCATCGCGCAGGATGTACTGATACTGCTCGGCCGCGCCCATCATCTTGTTCTGGCGGCCGAGTGCAAGGATCTGCGTAAAGCCGACATAGAAGAACAGTCCTTCCATCAGGCAGGCGAATACGATCAGCGAACGCAAGAGCGTCTGATCAGCTTCAACAGTACCAGTCTTGAATTGCGGATTGGTCAGCACATCGATGAAGGGAATCAGAAACTCGTCCTTGTCACGGATCGACGAAATCTCGTGATACGCGTTGAAGATCTCCGCCTCGTCCAGACCGAGCGACTCAACGATGTACTGGTAGGCGTGTGTGTGGATCGCTTCCTCGAACGCCTGACGCAGAAGGTATTGCCGACACTCCGGTGCGGTAATGTGGCGATAAGTGCCGAGCACAATGTTGTTGGCGGCCAGCGAGTCAGCGGTCACGAAGAAGCCGAGGTTGCGTTTGACGATGCGGCGCTCGTCCTCGGTCAGGCCGTTCGGATTCTTCCACAGTTCGATGTCGCGCTGCATGTTGATTTCCTGCGGCATCCAGTGGTTCGCGCAGCCGGCCAGGTACTTGTCCCACGCCCATTTGTATTTAAACGGGACCAGTTGGTTGACGTCGGTCTGGCCATTGATGATGCGCTTGTCGGCGGCGTTTACGCGACGCGCTTCGCTGCCCTGGATTACATCATCCTTGCTGACTAACACCGGGGTCAGCGCCATGTCATTCAGTTGTGCATTCAAGGAACGGGGAGCCGAAGGCATGACCGGCGCGAACGCCGGCTGTGGAACGTGAGCGGGTTTGGCGGCAGGAGTAGTTTCGTCGTCCCAGCTGAGCATAGTGATCTTCCTTACTCGGTATTGTAGTTGTAGTTGCGTGATGTTCAAGGCGGCATGCAATGTCCGGCGCGCCACGCGCTGCATTGCGATGCCGATGTGATTACATCCATCGCAGCAGCGCTGCGATGGATTTGCGGCTTTCAGATTACTGGCAGGCTTCGCACTCTTCGAAGCCGGGATCGCCCGGACGCAGCATGCAAGCCGGACCGGCGACTTCGTCACCCGCCGGCGCCACCGCAGCCGCCACCGGTGCTGCGGCAACGCCGCTCATGCCACCGGTAGCCGATACCGCGTTGAGCGCGCCGGCTCTGGTGGTCGATTTCTCGGCGTGGGTAGCGCCGATGGTGCGCAAATAATAGGTGGTCTTCAGGCCACGCAACCAGGCCAGCTTGTAGGTCTCATCGAGCTTCTTGCCGGAAGCGCCAGCCATGTAGATGTTCAGCGATTGTGCCTGGTCAATCCACTTCTGGCGGCGCGACGCGGCTTCCACCAGCCATTTCGGCTCGACTTCAAACGCAGTGGCGTAGAGGTCGCGCAAGTCTTGTGGAATACGGTCGATCTTGGCCAGGCTGCCGTCAAAATACTTCAGGTCGGCGACCATCACCTCATCCCACAGGCCGCGTGTCTTCAGGTCGCGCACCAGGTGCTCGTTGATCTCGGTAAATTCGCCGGACAGGTTCGACTTCACATACAGGTTCTGGTAAGTCGGCTCGATGCAGGCGGATACGTCGATGATGTTGGAGATCGTCGCGGTCGGCGCAATCGCCACGCAGTTCGAGTTGCGCATGCCGTGCTCCTTGATCCGGGCACGCAGTGCAGCCCAATCCATGGATTCGGAGGTGTCGACTTCCAGGTAGCCGCCACGCTCTTCGGCCAGAAGCTTCAACGAATCCTGCGGCAGGATGCCGCGATCCCAGAGCGATCCGCGATAGGAGCTGTAGCGGCCGCGTTCTTCGGCCAGTTCGGTCGAGGCCCAGTAAGCGTAGTAGCAGACTGCTTCCATCGAACGGTCGGCGAACTCCACTGCTTCCATGGAAGCGTATGGCACACGCATCATGTGCAGGCAGTCCTGGAAGCCCATGATGCCCATGCCCACCGGGCGATGACGCAAGTTGGAATCGCGCGCCTTCTTCACCGCGTAGTAGTTGATGTCGATCACGTTGTCCAGCATGCGCATCGCGGTGCGGATGGTTTTCTGTAGCTTCGCGTGATCGAGCTTGCCGTCCTTCATATGTGCCGGCAAGTTCACCGAGCCGAGATTGCAGACTGCGATTTCGGATTCATTGGTGTTCAACGTGATCTCGGTGCACAGGTTGGAGCTGTGCACGACGCCGACATGCTGCTGCGGGGAACGGATATTGCACGGGTCCTTGAAGGTGATCCACGGATGGCCGGTTTCGAACAGCATCGACAGCATCTTGCGCCACAAGTCGAGCGCCTGGACCCTCTTGAACAGCTTGATCTCGCCGCGGGCGGCCTTGGCTTCGTAGCCCAGATAAGCTTCCTCGAATGCGCGGCCGTACTTTTCGTGCAGATCCGGCACATCCGAAGGCGAGAACAGGGTCCACTCGCCCTTTTCCATCACGCGCTTCATGAACAGGTCCGGAATCCAGTTCGCGGTATTCATGTCGTGTGTGCGGCGGCGGTCGTCGCCGGTGTTCTTGCGCAGATCGAGGAACTCCTCGATGTCCATGTGCCAGGTTTCCAGGTAGGCACAGACTGCGCCCTTGCGCTTGCCGCCCTGATTCACCGCGACTGCAGTGTCGTTGACCACTTTCAGGAACGGCACCACGCCCTGCGATTTGCCATTGGTGCCCTTGATGTGAGCGCCCAGCGCACGAACCGGGGTCCAATCATTGCCCAATCCGCCGGCAAACTTGGCCAGGAGCGCATTCTCCTTGATCGCTTCGTAAATGCCATCCAGGTCGTCCGACACCGTGGTCAGGTAGCAGGACGACAATTGGGAGCGCTGCGTGCCGGAATTGAACAGCGTCGGCGTCGAGCTCATGAAATCGAAAGAGGACAACAGGTTGTAGAACTCGACCGTGCGCGCTTCGCGATCGATCTCGTTTAACGCCAGACCCATTGCCACGCGCATGTAGAATGCCTGCGGCATTTCGATACGGCTGCCGTCGATGTGCAGGAAGTAGCGGTCGTACAGTGTCTGCAGACCAAGGTAGCCGAACTGCAAGTCGCGCTCCGGCTTGATCGCGTCGGCGAGCTGCTTCAGGTTGAACTGCGCAAGGCTGGCGTCGAGCAGACCAGCGTCGATACCCTGCTTGATGAATCTCGGGAAGTAATCGATATAGTGCGCCTGCGCATCGGCCTGCGCGACTTCCTGGCCGAACACTTCCTTGCGAATCGTGTGCATCAACAGGCGCGCGGTGACCTTGCTGTACGCCGGATCCTTTTCCATCAGCGCACGGGCAGCCAGAATGGCTGACTTGTGCAGTTCCTCGACCGGCACGCCGTCGTACAGGTTCTTCACGGTCTCGGCCAGGATCGCTTCAGCATCGACATGCTTTTCCAGCCCGACACAGGCTGAAGTGATCAGGTTACGCACCTGGTTGAGGTCGAGCAGGCGGCGCTGGCCGTTCTCGGTCACATGCAACTGCGGCGCGTCAGCGGCTTTCGCGCTTTGCTGCTGCTGCGCACGTTCCTCCATGCGCTTGGCGCGGTACAGCACATAGGCGCGAGCAACGTCATGTTCACCGGAACGCATCAACGCCAATTCGACCTGATCCTGCACATCTTCAATATGGAACGTGCCGCCGGCCGGCTGACGGCGCACCAGCGCCGCCACCACGCTGGCAGTCAGTTGTTCGACCAGTTCGCGCACCCGCGCGGAAGCAGCTCCCTGTCCGCCATTCACAGCGAGGAAGGCCTTGGTGACTGCGATCGAAATCTTGGACGGCTCGAAGCCGACCACTGCGCCGTTACGGCGAATGACCTTGTAGTCGCCAAGACTCACTGACAGATTATTGGGGGCGGCAGACGTGCCGGTTTGCGCAGGGACCAAGCCAAATTCGCTGGGGGACTTGAGGGAAACTTCCTGGGTAGAGTGCATCTGGCCTCCTTAGAACGATAGGACAGCTTTGCTGCTGATCCTGTTTTTAATTAGAACGCCCTATCCAACCGGGGTTCACGAAAATCATGCCGATGGCTTTGCGCCCGCATTCAACTGAATATTTGCAACCACACTATATATAGTGTCATTCGCCGCAATGGGGACTAATTCTAGTGCCGAGCTTAGCAGGATGCAATATCTTTTTATGTGAGATACAACAAATTTGATGAGCGATCCGATTGACTTTTACCGCTCAAATATGAGGGAAACGTAAGGCGCAAGCAGTGTGCCCCGGCAGCTCGTCCTGGATCAAGGACTTGCGGTACAACGCCCAATCAAAGAACGAGCCCGGGTCGGTCTTGCGTCCGGGTGCGATGTGTTCATGTCCGGCCACATCGGCAAGCGGATAGCGCGCACGCAGCGCCTGGGTCAGTGCGGCCAGCACTTCATACTGCGCCGCCTCGAACGGTTCGAAGTCGGTACCTTCCAATTCGATGCCGATCGAAAAATCATTGCAACGCTCGCGACCGCGAAACGACGATACACCCGCATGCCATGCGCGGTCATTGGCCGAAACGAACTGCGTCACGCGGCCGTCGCGCCGGATCAGGAAATGCGCGGACACCTTCAATGTGCGCAACTGATGGAAGTACGGGTGCGCGTCGCAGTCGAGACGGTTGCCGAACAGATCGGCGATATAGGGGCCGCCGAACTGACCGGGTGGCAGACTGATATTGTGAATCACCAGCAGATCGACTGCGATGCAGGCGGCGCGCGCATCGAAATTCGGCGACGGCATGCGTTCTACGCCGCTGCTCCAGCCGTCAGCGTTTATCGCAAAGGGGTTCATGAATCGTGCTCGTGGATATCCAGCCGCTGCATGCGGTAACGCAGCTGGCGGAAGCTGATGCCCAGAAGCTCTGCCGCTTGGGTGCGGTTGAAACCGGTTTTGTCGAGCGCGCGCCGGATGATTTCGCGCTCAACGTTGTCCAGGTGCTTCGGCAGCGAACGCGGCAGTTCGTCTTCTTCCTGCCCGGACTGTGCCTGCGCGGGCTCAACCGACAACGCTGGCTCGGCCACAACAGCCGGCTCCTGCGGCACCGGCTCGATGTCCGCAGGCGGCGTAACCGTCTTCAACGCCAAGTCGGCCACTTCGATCACACCATCATTGGCAAACGCCAGCGCCCGTTCAAGAATGTTTTCCAGTTCGCGCACATTGCCCGGAAAGGAATGCGAGCGCAATGCATCCATGGCTGGCTGCGTCAGAACCGCCCTGCTGCCGGGTGGTGCCAGCCGTTGCAGGATGGCGTCGACAAGCAGACCGATGTCGTCGAGCCGCTCGCGCAGTGGCGGCAGGCGCAGCTCGATCACGTTCAGGCGATAGAATAGGTCTTGCCGGAATTTTCCCTTTTCCACGCAATCGGCGAGGTCTTGATGGGTCGCGCTGATCAACCGCACATCGACCGCTTCTTCCACTGTGGCACCGACCTTGCGCACCCGTCTTTCCTGGATCGCGCGCAGCAGCTTGACCTGCATCGGCAACGGCAAGTCGGCAACTTCATCGAGCATCAGCGTGCCGCCGTTGGCCGCCTGGAAAAAACCGTCGCGGTCGTCGTTGGCGCCGGTGAATGCGCCCTTGCGGTAACCGAAGAACTCGGCCTCCATCAGCGCTTCCGGAATCGCGCCGCAGTTGACGGCGATGAACGGTTTGTCGGCACGAGCGCTGTGCGCATGAATGTCGCGTGCAGCCAGTTCCTTGCCGCTGCCGGATTCACCAGTGATCGCCACAGGCGCCATGCTGCGGCCCAGGCGCGCGATCTGCGCGCGCAAATCGCGCATCACTGCCGATTGTCCGATCAGGCGCGAAGCCGCAGCAGCGGATTGATCACTGGCCGGCGTATCGTTCGTCTTTTGCACGCGCAATGCCGACTGCACCATCAGGCGCAACTGATCGAGGCCAATCGGCTTGGACAGATAGTCGAACGCCCCCGCCTTCAGCGCCGCCACCGCATTGTCGGCGCTGCCGAAAGCGGTGATCACGGCAATCGGCGTATTCTTGTAAGCGGCGGCCACTTCGCGCACCAGCTCTATCCCCAATCCGTCCGGCAGGCGCATGTCCGTCAGCACGAGTGCATATTCCGCCTGCGCCAGACGCTCGCGTGCGACTGACAGGCATTCCGCGCAATCGACATCAAGCCCCATCTTCACGAGCGTGATCTCCAGCAGCTCGCTCAGATCGGCTTCGTCGTCGACCACGAGGATACGGGGGGAAGTCATGGCAGCAGTGTTGTTCTTTCGCTCAAAATCAACGCGGTTCTTGCGCAAAGGTGATAACGAAACGGCCGCTCGGCGCATCGATGCCTTCGTTCGATATATCCATCCGATATTCATAATCGAGCATCGCACCGTTATTCAAACACAATTCTCGCGCCACGTAGAGTCCCAGACCGGTTCCTTTGCTGGAGGTTGTGTAAAAAGGCTCGAACAGATGCGCGCGCACCTCCGGCGTAATTGTCGGTCCGTCGTCCTGCACATGCAGCTCCAGCCGCCTGGCATTGGGTGAGAATGCACGGATGCGGATGCTGCCGACGCGCCCGCTTGCATAACGCAATGCATTCGACAACAGGTTCGTGAGCACTTCTCGCAGGTGCAGCGGATCAAAGCGGGCCTGGTAGTGGTTCATTTCCCCAAGCGCAATCATGCCGGGCACAACCTGGTGGGTTTCGCAAAACTCGCCGAGCAATTCGTTCAGGAGCGGTGCCAACTGCAAGGGTCCAGCGTGCGGCTGCGCCTTGCGCGAGAGCTTCAGGATGTCCTCGATCATGCGGTTCAGCCGCACCACATTGTCGCCGACGATGTTCAGCAAGCGCACCTGGGTGGGATCAGCGATTTCCTCCTTGAGCAGCGATGCCGCATGAGAAATCGCCGACAGTGGATTGCGCACTTCATGCGCAATGCTCGCCGTCAGCCGCCCCATCGATGCCAGCTTCAACTGCTGCGCCTGGTTCTCGATTTCGCTCACGTCCTGCAGGAAAATGACAGCACGCTCATCCGCCGGTTCTTCGGTTTCCACTCGCGCGAACCGCAGCTTCAGATGTGCGGCCGGCTCGCGTCGCGCGCTCCGGACATTGAAGGCGGCGATATCCTTGCCCGGCTTGACCACCACGAACGCAGAAGAAGCATCACTGCCCCCCCCCGATTTGCCGCTCTGTGCATTCCATGTGAAATAAGCGTCGGCAATCGGTGCCAGCGAAGGTAGATCGGTCAGCTTGAAATCGGGTTGCGCGTAAGCGACCGTCAGTCCGAGCATGCGCTCGACCGCCGGATTGCCGGCAAAAACCCGGGTATCGCGTCCCACTACCAGGATTCCGTCGCCCATGTCAGCGATCACCAAGCGGTTGATTGCCTCCTGCAACTGCAGTTCACGCCCTCGCAATGCGGCCAGATCCTCCTGCTTGATGAGTTTGGCGGCGAGGCGATTGACAAGATAGATTGCGGCAAAGAACGCTGCGCCATACAGCCCCTCCCGAGACAGCGATGCGTCGTGCATGAAATGCAGAACCTGATAGCTGCTTTCTCCCAGCAGAATCAGCGTGACGACTGACACAAAGAACAATGCAGGCACCAGCGGCATCAGGATCGCGCAACCGGCAAGCGGGAACAGGTAGAGAATTGCCAAACCGCTTTTGATGCCTCCTGCGGCAACATACAACAATGATACGGTGACGATATCGGTCGTCAGCTGCGCCAGCAATTGCAATGTGAAACGCTTGCGCCGATAAACCGACAGCAGCGCGAAGCCGACTGCCAGCAGCAGGTAGAACGCACCAGTCTTCCAATTGACGAACAGTAGTTCCCGGCTGCCCGGATCCTTTACTGTATCCAGACCGACATAGGCCAGCAGAACCAGCGCAATGACGATGCGCGTAATGCAAAAGGTCTGCAGCGTGCGCCAGAAGGTTTCGCGCGTGCTCTTGTGCGACAAACGAATGCTGCGAATCATGCGCCGGAAACGCTAGGACGCATGCCGCAGGCGATGCTCTTCGCTGCAGTAGGCGGCACCCGACACTGCAACGATCGATTCCGAAGCGGGCACATAAACCCCGCAATGCGTACACTGAACCATCGTTTCGATGCTCTTGCCTGCGGCCGGACGGGCAGGACCGGTGCCACCTGCCAGGTTCTTCTTGCTGCGAAGCAGCCAGATCGCCGCGAACACGATCATCAGCCAGAAGAGCAGCTTCATGCGAGCCCCCGGTGCAGTACCACTTCCAGCACAAAACGGCTGCCGACATAAGCCAGGAGCAGGGTCGCAAAGCCGGTCAGCGTAAAACGCAACGCGGTCTTGCCTCGCC
>DASVLY010000601.1:0-1548 GCA_036384635.1 Noviherbaspirillum sp.
GAACGTATTTTTGCCCTGGCGAATGTGGCAACTGCCATGGTGCCATCCTGAATCGATTTAACCGCACCCAAGTGCAGGTAGCGCAAAAACTGGACAACCAGCAGGACGCCCGCTGCTGCGGAAACAAATCCCACCGACATCTCGGGCGAGCCGGCGGCGAAGCGGTCGAGATCGGCTTCGGAAAGCTTCCCGCAACCACCGGGGGCGAGCAAGTGCTCAACGTCCTCCTCGGTCAAGCCGAGTTCGCGGGCGTGCGCCGTCCGACGCTCACCATCAAGCTGCCGCAAAGCTGCGATTCGTTCCTGAATGATGGCGTTTCGCGACAGCAGCGGGTTATGGCATTTCAGGCAAGCGGTTCCAGCGCCAAGGTCGAAGATGCTTGCTTTTGCGCTGAGTCCGTCAGCGCTGCCCCCGATAATCAACCGTGGCAGGCCGTTTTGAAGCGCATGCCGCGGATCGTTCTTATCGACGCACGATAGAACAATGGGAAATTTGTAGGCCTGCTCCAAGGCTCGAATATCGTCGTTGGGAGCATGTTTGCCGCGACTTGTAACGAAGGTTTGCCACCAATCCGAAACGGCTTGACAGTCGAACCCCGCTGACCTCAGGTAGCGCTGCATAAGGGGTCGTCTCAGAAAACGGAAAATAAAGCACGCTAAGCCATTGCCAACAATCTCCGACGATAACGGCGACGGCTCAGCTCAGTAGCAGCTAAGTCTGCCTGCGTAACTTCTCCACCGTGCAAATCCCTGCACTCTTCTGGAGAAGCATCATGTACCGCTACACCAAACTTTCCCTACTGGCCATCACCATTGCTACGACTGGCGCTGTCGCCTATGCCGCCAAAGGCGGTATGGAAAACGACGCCCTGGCGATCACCAAGGCCAAAATTCCGCTCGCCCAGGCCGTCACCGTTGCCGAGCAGCACGCCAATGGCAAGGCATCGCGCGCCGAGTACGAAAACTCGAAGCAAGGCTGGGTCTATGACGTGGAAGTTGTCAGCGGGGCCAAGGTCTTCGATGTCCGGGTCGATGCCGACAAGGGCACCGTCATCTCGTCTGCCGAGGACAAGGCGGATCACGATGACGACCACGACAAGCAAGACTGACCGCCTGCCAGTGTGGCCGGATTGCGCATGACGCCGTGATCCGGCCCGGAGACTTCATGGAACATCTCAACCAAACATTCTTCCTGTGGCTCAACGCGCCTGAACACCCGAACGCTCTGGTGGTGACGCTGGCCACCGTCTTTGCGGAATGGCTCATCTGGGCCGTCCCGATTCTGATCGGCATCAGCTGGCTGCGTGGCAACGAGAACACCCGCAAAACGCTGCTGATCGCTACCGCATCCGGCCTGCTTGGGCTGCTGACCAACCAAATCATCGGTCTAGCTTGGTCGCACCCCCGGCCTTTCATGATCGGGCTAGGTCATACGCTCATTCCCCATGTTGCCGACTCGTCATTCCCCAGCGATCACCTGACACTGTGGTGGTCGGTTGCCTTCAGCTTTCTGCTACAGAGAAGACTACTAAGGGCTGGCGTAGCTTTG
>DASVLY010000602.1:0-3289 GCA_036384635.1 Noviherbaspirillum sp.
CGACATACCAGCGCACGCAGGTCAGCATGACCTCCAACGGATAGTGCAGTCGCTTGAGCACTTTGCGTAATGCCTCGTTCATCGACAGTCGTCCCAATCAAATCGACGACTCTATCAGAACCGGCTTACTGCAACAGAACCCAAAACCGCCCCATCGGCGTTGCGCCGCCTTGCCGTACAGCGCGTACTGTCTGCGTCGGCGCGCCTTGCTGGAACAATTTTGCGTAAGTCCTAAAAGCATTACATGCTGACATCAACGGTGAAACAACGAACTACGCGATCGACGGATGCAGCTCATAATTTTGACAATGTGGCGCTGGAGGTGTAATCCCGGGCCGGTGCCGAACGCGAGGCGATTTGGCAAAATGGGGACATCAAATCTAGGGCACACATTTATGGAAAACGTATAATCAATCTATACCAGCTTGTGTCAATTTCCAGATTGGCGCGTTTGGCCTAAATCAAAGGAGAATAACGCCGCATGCTGTGCACTGCGGTGTTATGGCTACGCTGAACAAGCCACCGATTTTCCGAATAAGGGCAACATGAACAGTGGCCAATCTGCGTTGCAAGCGCTGGAATCGCAAGGCCTCAGCGGATTTGGACAATGAAACAAGACCGGCTGACGCCGCAATACACGACCAAGTGGACCGACTTACCTATTGTGAAGGCTATTTGATCCGACGATAACCAAGTTGCAGAATGTTCGTAGTGACTGGAAGGAACAGTCGCCACCAATCTACAGATCTCTGGATGTGCGGCCACTGGGCGAGGTCGATCTTGTGGAAGCCGGTCCAGTTCAACACAGTGAACAGGTAGGCGTCGGCCACGGTAAATTGATCGCCTGCCACATAGGCGCAGCTGGCCAGGGTTTGTTCGAGGGCATTCATGCGGCGCGTATTGCTGCCCATCTGCACCGTGCTTTCCAGATTTCTTCGGAACATGGCATTCGATATCAGCAATAGTCCAGCTCCTTGATCATTCCCAAATCTTAGGCAAGAACACCGGCGATAAGCTGTCATTGTGTTTCGAATGAAGGTGGCGCCATGACTCGTCTTTGTCGTTCCCTGCTCCTGCTCATGGTCGCATGGCTTTGCGTGCTGTCCATGCCGTCCTCAGCGCAAGAAGACGCACTGTCCGTTCAACAGCGTGCCATTGCACGCATCGATACCATCATCGATCTTGTTCGCAAGACCGGCGACTGGCGTAACGGGCTTTCCGAATTCATGCAAGCCGACCGCGAACTGGCCGCAAGCAACGCATTTTTCGCCACAAGCAACGACTGGGGGCCACTCGCGCTCGGTCTCATGAAACAAGGAACCTTGCGAAGAATCGCCGCCCAGTGGGCTCCCGATCAATGGGCTCCGGCCCTGTCGCTTTACCGGCAAGCAGCAGGTGCCGCGCACCGCGCCGGTAGCGTCGCGTACCAAGCCGACGCGTTGGCTTGGGTCTCATCGGTAGAAATCTCGATGAACAATATTGCCCAGGCTTCATCCGACGCCAAGGAAGCGCTGCGCCTGGCCGAAACAGCCGGCGACAATAATGTGCTTGCGCACGCACTCGAAGCGGTCGGGGCAGTACAGATCGCTCAGCGTGACCTGTCCGGCGCCGCCGCCACCTTCGAGCGGGGGGTATCCATCGCCAGCAAGGCAAAGGATCCGATGGCGACCTATTTCGCCTTTTCGAACCGTGCAGACATGTATCTAAAGCGGGCCGAACGTTGCTCCTTCGAGCGCGCCTTCGAGCCTTGTTACCAAGCGTTGGATCACGCCCGGTCCGACTATCAACGGGCGCTGACGATTGCGCGCAAGTCGGGCTACACTGCGCTTGCGACCGGAACTCAGCAATTCCTTTCCTATGTGGAAACGCGACGCGCCCTTCTCCAACAACTCGACAGGCAGCACACTTCGCTTCTTGATGCCGACAAGTTTCGACCAAAGATGCCTGGAGACGTGCTCGTCACTGACACATTCGCCCCGCATTGGGAGGGCATGCCTCCGCCAGCGTTGATGCAGTTGTACCAGCAAGTCAAGCGCCTGGAGGCGAGCGGCTATGCAGATGCAAGCAGTGCAAGAGGCCGCTACGTGGAAGGCATGGTGGAGGAAATGCAAGGCAACAATGACGAAGCGCTCAAGCAATTCCTCCAGGCTGCGGAGTTGCTGCAGCGTGACCGGCGTGCCTTGCATGACGAACGATCCCGAGGCACGATACTTGAAGATCGTATCGAGATCTACTACGCGGCGATGCTTCGCCTGCTCGATCGTCACCGGTACGACGAAGCGTTCAGGCTGCTGGAGAACTCGCGCTCGCGGGCCATGGCCGATTTGCTGGCCACGCGCAAGCTCGGATTGGGGCGCCCCCGCGAACAAGCACTGTATGCCGAGTGGATGACCCTACGCAGCAGCATCGCCGACGCGCAAGACGAATTGTTCGGGCTGGCAGCAGCGGTCGATCCGACACGCAACGATTCGCAGATCCGCTCCTTGCAGGCCCGCATCCGCCACCTTGAAAACAACGAAGCGATTTTGCGCCTGCGCATCGACACCGAAGCGCCGCAACTGCGAAATCTGGCAGCCCCTGAGCCGGTTACGCTCAAGGATCTGCAGAAGTCGATGCGCGAGGAGGGCTACGAGATGCTGCAATACGTGGTGCTTGAACATGGCATCGTGTTGTGGCACATCACCCCCGAGAGTGTCTTTGTGCGTAACGTTTTCCTGCCCCGGTCTGAACTCATCCACAAGGTGGAGCTGCTGAATGGCAGCCTCAGCAACAGTCGAGAACCAAAAACATCATCCGACGTTCCCACAGCGCGCGAATTATTCCTTTACCTCGTTCAGCCCATAATCGGCGAGGTGCATGCCAAGCGCTTGGTCATCGTGCCGCATGAAACGCTGGGCACCATTCCGTTCCAGGCGCTCCAGAATCCATCGGACGGCAGTTATCTGGGGGAGCACCTGCAGATATCCTATGCACTGAGCGCCTCGGTGCTCCTTGGCCTGCGGCGCCCGAAAGGCATCATTGGCGGCCGGCTGCTGGCCGTTGCCGACCCCAGCGACCAGAACTTTGCCGCCGAGGCGCTACGGATTGCGAAATTGTTTCCTGGACGGAGCAAGGTGAGTATCAATCCATTGGCGACCAAGAGCCAAGTGAAGTCCTGGATTGGCAACTTTGACATCGTTCACTTCTCCGTGCACGGCAAGTATGTTGCAGGCGAACCGCTGCTCTCGTACCTAGCTCTGGCGCCGAGCGGCGCAGACAACGGCCAACTTACTGCGGCAGAAATGTTCGG
>DASVLY010000603.1:0-6534 GCA_036384635.1 Noviherbaspirillum sp.
CAGCCGGCTGTATTACTCAACCAAACGTGAATGGAGGACAGAATGATGTATCGATCCATGTTCCCTCGTGACATATTTGCCGAATTTGAACGTCTGCAGCGTGAAATGCAGCAGGCCTTCGATCTCACCACGCCCAGTATCCGCGGCACCGGATTAAGCGGCTTTCCTGCGTTGAACATAGGCGGCACACCGCAAACGGTGGAGCTGTATGCATTTGTGCCGGGGCTTGATCCCGCCAGCATCGAAGTCAACCTCGAACGCGGCGTGCTGACCATTTCCGGTGATCGCGCATCCGTCTTGCCGACGCAGGACGAGAAAGTGTCGCTGCATATCAATGAACGTTTCGCGGGCCGTTTCCGCCGCGTCATCAGCCTGCCGGACGACGACATCAATCCGAGCGGCGTATCCGCCGAGTACCGTGACGGTGTGCTGCATGTGAGCATCAAACGACGCGAGGCGCCGCAACCGCGCCGCATCTCGATTCAATAAGCGAAGGAGGACAGATCATGAGCGAAAACACCAATGTGACGAAACAGGAAGGCAAATCCGCTCGTCCCGAAGCCGCGTTGCTGCCCCCGGTCGATGTGATCGAGGATGCTTCCGGCATCACCCTGTATGCCGACATGCCGGGCGTGCCCAAGGACAAGCTGAGTCTGCAACTGGAAGCAGACAGCCTGACCATCGAAGGCGAGGTCGTGTTGAATACGCCGGAAGGCATGGAATCGAGCCATGCCGAAGTCAGGCTGCCGCGCTACCGGCGCGTATTTACCCTGTCCAGGGAGCTCGACAGCGAGAAAGCCGCAGCTGAATTCAACCAAGGTGTACTCAAGCTGCGCATTCCGAAGGCCGAGCATGCGCAGCCGCGCAAGATCGACATCAAGGTGGCGTAATCTGCAGGCCCTGACGTGAAGGGCCTGCGAATTGATTTGACGGAGGTGAACGATGGCACTTGAAGGAATCAGGCATGGCTTGTTGTCTTTCTGGGATTCGGTCGCTGAGGGCTGGCAGCATCTGCGCCAGTCGGCATCCACCGCACTGACCGGGTTCAAGCCCGGCGCGCAGACCAATCTGCCGGTGCGCAACGAAGTCGATGATGCGTTCTATCTGCCTGCGGGCGGCTGGTCGATGCTCGGTGGCGATGTGTTCGAGGACGACCAGCGCATCGTGGTGCGGCTCGAAGTGCCGGGCATAGACAAGAATGACATGGATGTCGAAGTGCAGGGCAGCACCCTGGTGGTGAAGGGAGAAAAGCGGTTCGAGCGCGAGAACAGCCAGGGCCGCTACCGGGTGCTGCAATGTGCATACGGCAGTTTCCGGCGCGAGGTGCGGCTGCCGTCCGATGTGCTGGCGGAGCAGGCCAAGGCCAGCTACAAGAACGGCGTGCTGCGGGTGGAACTGCCGAAGGCCCCGAGCGCGCAGCAGCATGTGCGGACGGTGACAGTCGATTGATGAAAAAGCCGGCGGTTGCACCTTCTTTTGAAGGGGCGGAATGCCGGCTTTTTTTCCTATAACTGGCGCGCCTCGAAGGTATTGCAGGTCTTCATTTGCCCGCTTTCAAGGCCACGTCGGAACCAGCGCACCCGTTGCGCCGAGGTGCCGTGCGTGAAGGAGTCGGGCACGACATAGCCTTGCGCCTGCTTTTGCAGCGTATCGTCGCCGATGGCCGTTGCCGCGTTCAATGCGGTTTCGACATCGCCATCTTCCAGGATGTTGCGCGCCTGATTCGCATGATATGCCCACACGCCTGCCAGGCAGTCGGCCTGCAATTCCAGCCGCACCGACAACGCATTGGCCTGCCTTTCCGATACCCGGCGCCGTGCACTGTCAACCTTGTCTGAAATGCCGAGCAGGTTCTGCACATGGTGGCCGACCTCGTGCGCGATCACATATGCTTGCGCGAATTCGCCGGACACATGAAATCGCTGCTGCATCAGGCGGTAGAAGCTCAAGTCGATATACACCTTCTGATCGCCAGGGCAGTAGAACGGCCCGGTCGCCGTCAGCCCGGTGCCGCAAGCGGTCGGCGTGTTCCCGGAAAACAGGATCAGGCGGGGCTTGACGTAGTTGCGGCCTTGTTCGCGAAACAATGTAGTCCAAGTATCTTCGGTGTCGGCCAGCACGGTTTTCACGAAGCGCGTCTCGCGGTCGTTCGCGGGTGGATGATGAGGCGCCTGCTGTACCTGCGCAACATGCCCCCCTCCGCCGCTTAACATACTCAACAGCGACAACGGGTTCACGCCAAACAGCAGCGACGCCACTACCGCAATCACTACCGTGCCGATGCTGAGCGACCCGCCGCCAAGACCGATGCCGAACCCGCCGCCGCCTTCGCCACGGCGGTCTTCTACATTATCGCTTTCGCGATTGCCTTCCCATCTCATCATGCTTCTCCTGTGCTATGCAAGCCGGCAATGAATTGACAGCAAATCCATAAGGAAGTGCCGTACTGCTTCTCAACAGCAGACGGGGCATTGTAGTTGAAAGTGGTGTGCATCCTGGCCGGCGAGCCGGCGGGCGGCAGGAGTTCGGGAACGTGGGAGATCGCCGAATAATAAAAAACGCCTGCTTATGGCAGGCGTTCCAAAGACGGGCGGGAGTAACGATCTCCGCCTGCGCATCAGTCATCATCATGGTGCTTGCCGTGTTTTTCCTTGTGCTTATGCTCGTGCTTTTCGCGCCATGGCCGGCCATAGGTTTGTTCGACATACGTATGTTCGACATACGGATGGTCCGAGTGCAGCATTACCGAAACGCCGCCGGTGGCGTAGCTGTAGCGGGCGTATTGCAGCGGCAGGTTGACGCCGAACTGCCAGTTCCCGCCGTTCATCCAGAACCACATTTGCTGCTCGGGCGCGTAATACACCTGTTGTTCCGGGTAGTACACATAGCGGTACTCGCGAACCACCCGGACTTCTTCATGCGCTTCCTTCGCGCGGCGTCCATGCGCCGGCGCCCAGGGGGGCGGATCGGCTTGCGCCGGCATGTCGGCGCCAATGCCGATGATGAGCGTGGCAAGCAGCAGGTAATGTTTTTTCATGATTTTTCTCCTTCGGGTTTCATCTTCATCGATAGCCGGCATGACAGGAAACCGGGTTGTTGAAGGTTGTAACGAATGGAAATAAAAGTATGCAATAAATTCAGGGGCTTATGCATTTCATCGTTACATGAGGTTGCAATTTAATTGTCTGTTTGTTGGTGGAGGCGGATATAGTCCGCATTAACTTTTTTACCAAAGGAGTACCTGATGCCGCTTCTCGCAGACTACCCGCCGGCCAATGCAACTTCATCCCATGATGCTGCAGCGCAGCGCTATGCACGGAATATCGGGCAGGCTGCGCTGACGCTGCTTTCGGCGTTGTTCGCGATGCCGCCGCGGCAAGCGGAGGTTCCTGTCACGACGATGCGCGGCAAACCGGGCGACGATTTATCGTTGTATCGCCAATACTGCATGGCCAGCCCGTATGATGCAGTGATGCCGCATCTGGCCGATGAATTGCGCTGCATGACAGTGCGTGTTTAGCCGCGCAGGAATAATTTGCACAATTCTGCCCGCCGTAGCGGGCGCACTGCCACGTTGTTCGGTGCTTGCGGTACTCGTGCCGCGGTGCATCGGTCGCCTTGCACTGCATCCCTTCTCGCACGAACGCGACCCCTGAACCAGTTCATAACACTCTAAGGCAGAACGATATTGCGGAAGGTGAGGTTGATCCTTGGTCCGCATGGATGGCGTTCCTTTTCTATCGTGTGTTGCCAGTATTTTTGCGTCGTGCCTGCCATCAGCAGCAGGCTGCCGTCGGTCAGTTCCAGCGCGACCCGTTTCTGATCTTTCCTGTGCTTGTGGCGTAACTTGAAGACGCGCGTTTGGCCGAGACTGAGCGACGCGATCACTGGTTTGTCGCCGAATTCGGCTTCATTGTCGCTATGCCAGCCGACGCTGTCGTGCTCGTTACGGTAGAGATTGATCAGTACGCTGTTAAAGCGTGCACTGCTCGCGCGTTCGATATCCTCCCTGATTTGCAGCAGTGTCGCAGTCCAGGCGTTCGGCTCCAGCGTCATGCCGGAATAGGTATAGCGCATGCCTGCGTCGCCGTACCAGGCTGACAGGCGCGGTTGCAGATATTGCTTGTCCCACACACGTATCGTTTCCTGACGCCACGCGATTTCGCGCAGCAGGATGTTCATGTATTGTCCGGACAGTGGCTGGCGGTAAAAGCCGTGCATGAATTTCATGTCGGCATCGATCATCGGGATCGTTTCCAGTACGGCTGCCGGTTCGAACAGACCCAGGGTGTCGCTCATGGTACATCGTGATTGAAATGGGTACACCATTGTATGCGTTCTGACTTCGACTATGAGCGCATTGGTGCGCAGCGAAACGTTGCGCTGAGTTTGGTGCTGTTGCGATCGAACACCCGCGTGAACGTAAAGGTTTGAACTTGGCATATCGCTCATAGTCCCACGGGATTACCACCGCACCGGGAGCATCGATATGAAGGGCTTTGCCACGCAACCGCTTATTCCTCGTTCCTCTGCTGTCGTCACACGATCAAGGCGGCAACGCAACGCACTTTTCATTGCTGTCGGTGCAGCGCTCGCGGCAGGCCGAGCGCGACAACCCGCCGGCCGGACAATTTCTTGATGTCGATGGCGTGCGTCTGCATTATGTCGAGCGTGGGCAGGGGCAGCCGCTGGTGCTGTTGCATGGCGACGGCAGCATGATTCAGGATTTCCAGATCAGCGGTCTGATCGACCTCGCGGCGGACAAGTACCGCGTGATCGCGTTCGATCGTCCCGGCTACGGTTACAGTTTGCGGCCGCGCGACAGAGTGTGGACTCCGCAGGAGCAAGCAGCGTTGCTGCATCGTGCGTTGCAACTGCTGAATGTCGAACAGCCGATCGTGCTCGGCCATTCCTGGGGAACAATGATTGCATTGTCGCTGGCGCTCGATTTTCCGCGCGATGTGAAGAGTCTGGTGCTGTTGTCGGGTTATTACTATCCGACCGTGCTCATGGATGTGCCGTTGCTGGCGCCGCCGGCGATTCCGCTCATCGGCGATTTGCTGCGTTACACGATTTCGCCATTGATCGGACGCATGATGTGGCCGCTTATGAGGCGACGGCTCTTCAGTCCGGCGCAGACGCCGCAACGGTTTCTGGCACGGTTCCCGGTCTGGATGATACTGCGCCCCTTGCACCTGCGCAGCACGGCGGCAGAAAGCGCACTACTGATTCCGTCAGCGTTTTCATTGCACAAGCGCTATCACGAGTTGTGCGTGCCGGTTGTGCTTGTGGCTGGCGCCGACGACAAGTATTTGAATACCCATGTGCATTCGGAACGCTTGCATCACGAGCTGCCTCAAAGCGAATACCATGCAATATCCGGCACCGGGCACATGGTTCATCATCTGGCGTTGCGGCAGGTCATGTCGGCGATCGATCAGGCTGCCGAAGCCGCCACACTGCCAATCCAGCAGAAGCTGGCGCCTCAGAAGCCGGCGCAATTCGGGCGCTACGGTTCCTGAGGGCTTGGCGAAGGCGATACCTACGGGCCGAAGGTTGATCCGGTAGAACACGAAACCGAGCTGTTTTCAAAAGAAGTCAGCCATTTCCTGGACCAGGCATGCATGGAGCACCGTTACGGCCGCCTATGCCTGATCGCCTATCCGAAGTTTCTCGGCGTGCGCAACCGCCTGCATTGAGCACAAGTTGGTATGGAGTTAGTACGAGTCGGGGTGGGCTAATAGCTCACGCGGAAGCGATAACCCTGAAAGTGCAGCACCATCCCGTGCGGCATCATCTTTTCCAGTTTGAGGCCGGGCGTGATTTCTTCGCCTTCACGCAGCAGATGGTTGTTGATCAGTACCGAGCGATCGGCGGGGGTGGCGGAATAGATATAGCCGCCGACCTGCAATGCAGGAATTTGCTGCTGTATCGCATCCGGCAATTCGCGCAACGTCATGATCGTTTCGGTCGTTGCCGGCTGTTTTTTCACTGCCGCCTTTCTTGCATGGCCAGTCTTGGGCGGCTTGGCATGCGAATTTTCTTCCCTGTTTGCATCAGCCTCGCGCACGGTTTCATTGTTTTGCATGGATACGGTGGCGCTCGGCTGAACCGCTGCAGCCGGCCTGTTTTCTACAGCAGAGGAGGGCGCAGGCGCGGCAATTGGTACAAATCGCAGCCATACTACGATGATGCTCGCCATGCCGGCCAGCGCCGTGAGCGTAATCCACGGCAAGGGCTTGCGCCGCGTCCGCGTGGAAGAGTGCGCAGACACAGCGGGCGCGACGCGCGGCACAAACCGGGGACCGGCAGCGGCACCGCTGTTGCGTTCCTCTTCCGCCTTTTTAAGTGCATCGAGAATATACGACATCGCTATTGCTCCGCTTTCGCGACATGGCCCACTTCTGCAGCGGCGGCGTTCAGGCGCGGTTCCTGCAGTCCGGCGACACGATTTAATTGCATCAGCGTGACCGGCCCGGCGATGCCGTCGGCAAACAAGCCTTGCGCTGCCTGGAACTGGCGTAGCTGTTGCCG
>DASVLY010000604.1:0-3156 GCA_036384635.1 Noviherbaspirillum sp.
GCTTGATCAACAGGTGACAACCCTTCGATAGCGGCGAATGGATTGAACCCGGAATCGCGAATACTTCGCGTCCCTGTTCGGCTGCCATGCGTGCGGTAATCAATGAGCCGGATTGTGCAGCAGCTTCGATCACCAGCACGCCTTGCGCGAGTCCCGAGATGATGCGATTGCGGCGCGGGAAGTTGGCGGCAATCGCCGGCGTGCCAAGCGTATATTCGCTGACGATGCAGCCGCCCTCGGCGATCTGATGTGCGAGTCCCCGGTTACGTGCCGGGTAGACGATATCGGCGCCAGTGCCAATCACCGCCACTGTGGAGCCCGCACCGCGCAGGCCCCCCTGATGGGCTGCGGTGTCGATGCCAAGTGCCATGCCGGAAACGATGCAAAGGCCGGCCAGGCTCAAACTTTCAGAAAATTTTTCCGCGTTGCTGATGCCTTGCATGGTCGCATTGCGGCTGCCGACCACCGCCAGTGCAGGATGCGACAGCAGTTCCAGACGCCCCTTCGCATACAGGATGCAAGGCGGATCGGCGATATCGAGCAGGGTCTTCGGGTAGCTGGCGTCGGCCAGGGTCAGCACGTGGTTGCCGGGTTGCGTTGCCCATTCCAGTGTCTTGTCGATTTGCGCCCGTATGTCGTCCGATGGAGTAGCCAGCAGCGCTTGCGCGATACGCTCGGACACTATCTTCTGCAGCGCCGCCTTATCCGCCGAAAAAATGTTCGCGGGCAGGCCGAATGCGCGCAACAGCTTGCGCGCTGTTTCAGTGCCGACGCCGGGTGTCTGCTGCAGGCGGATCCATAGCGCGAGCTCTTCCGCCCAGTCCGATTGCATCATTAGCGTGCAGTGTTATTCAGTGGCGGCTTGCTCGGGAGACTTCGCAATGTCGCCGACATGCACGCTGTCGGTGACCTGCATGACCAGGCCGTATGAGATGTTGTCGAAGGTGCGGAAGATGAACAGGCTGCCGTACTGGTAGTCGGGTAGTTTCACCTTTTTGCGGCCCATATCGCCGACCGTCCAGAATTGGTCATTGGTCTTGTCCGGCACGACCGGGCCATAACGATACAGCTCCAGCACCGTGCCCAGGTCAATGCCATGCTTTTTGCCGCGGTTGATGCTGACGATCTGGTTCTGCCCCGCCTGCGATACGCCGCCGTACACCGACACAATGCGGGCGTCGATCTGCTTTTCCGGCGGATGCGGCACGTAATTGAGAATCGGCGTCGGCGGCACTGGCAACAGACGGTCGCCGATCCCCATCTCTTCCTTGGCGCTGACGATGTTGAATACATGCGCTTCGCCTGGATTGCTGGCTGCACGTTCGAGCTTCACCGTGCCCAGATACGGCGCTTCATACGCAAGCAACTCATGGGTGACAGGATCCTTCAATGGCGTGCCTGGGCGGAATACCTGGAACGAAGTGCCCGACTTGATATCGCCGCTCACATAAGCCTTGTCGTTTTTGCCGAGAATGACGCGCTCTTCCCGAGCGGCGACAATGCGCGGCGCATCTTTCAATTCGCCTTCGGAGACGATCAGCGGCTGCGACAGGAAAGGTTCGATCACATTCGATGGGATCGACGGCACGGCCTCTTGTCCCAGACCTTCGGTGCGCAATTGCGGCGACAGGCGCATCGTCTGCAGCCCGCCTGCATCGGCTGCGGGCTGGGCGGCGGTGTTGCCGACGGGTTTGCCCAGGCGCAGGCGTCCGGCTGCACGGTCGAAATACACGATCTGGCCGGGGTAGATCCAGTGCGGATTGTGGATCTGCTCGCGGTTCAAGCCCCATACCTGAGGCCAGCACCATGCGTGTTGGAGGAATTTTCCGGAGATGTCCCACAACGTATCGCCCTTGACCACCACATGCTGGTCCGGCGCGTTGGGCAGGAAAGCACAGCGCGGCGATTTCATCGCTTCATCGCTGTCTGCTGCATGGCTGTGGGAGACGAAAGCGATAACCAGGACGGCTGTGCTAAACTTTTTCATGGTTTATCCAGTGGCGCGGCCGGTGGTGACAAATGTTCTTGGTGCCGCGAAGATTGTTATTGTGCAAAGACTAGACAGGCAAAAACTTGTCAAAGTGAATTAAATTCTGCACATATATCCTTGAACTAGCAAGAGAAACGACACTCTTATCTTGTCGCATTGTTGCACAAAAGCCGTATGCCTTTACTCAATATCCTGCGTTATCCCGACTCGCGCCTGCACAAGATCGCCAAGCCTGTCACCGTATTCGACGATCGCTTGAAGAAGCTGGCCGCTGACATGGCCGAGACCATGTACGACGCGCCGGGCGTCGGGCTGGCGGCCACGCAAGTCGACGTGCATGAGCAACTGATCGTGATCGATACCTCGGAAACGCACGACGCGTTGCGGGTGTTCATCAACCCGGAGATCGTCTGGGCCAGCGAGGAAAAGCAGGTGTATGACGAGGGTTGCCTGTCGGTACCCGGCATTTACGACGGCGTCGAGCGTCCGGCGCGCGTGAAAGTGCGTGCGCTTGATCTCGACGGCAAGGAGTTCGAGCTTGAGGCGGACGGCTTGCTGGCCGTATGCATTCAGCATGAAATGGATCACCTGAAAGGCAAGGTGTTCGTCGAATACCTGTCGCCGTTAAAGCGCAACCGGATCAAGACCAAGTTGTTGAAGGAAGAGCGGGAACTGAAGAAATCGCTCGTGCGCGAGAAGCAGACAGTTCGTGCTGGATGACAAATAAAAATCATGAAAGTTGTTTTTGCCGGCACCCCCGAATTTGCCGCAGTCGCGCTGCAATCCCTGCATGAAGCAGGTTTCGACATTCCTCTCGTCCTGACCCAGCCCGACCGTCCCGCCGGCCGCGGCATGCAATTGCAGGCTTCACCTGTCAAGCAATTCGCGCTGGCGCACCATATCCCGGTCGCGCAACCGGTGTCGCTGCGTCTGGATGGCAAATATCCTGATGTCGCGAAAGAAGCCCATGAACTGCTGCGCGCCACACCGCACGATGTGATGGTGGTTGCCGCCTACGGCTTGATCCTGCCGCGCAGCGTGCTCGATATTCCGAAACATGGCTGCATCAACATTCATGCATCGCTGTTGCCACGCTGGCGCGGTGCCGCACCGATTCATCGTGCAATTGAAGCCGGCGACACCGAGACTGGCGTGACCATCATGCA
>DASVLY010000605.1:0-2292 GCA_036384635.1 Noviherbaspirillum sp.
GACCGCGTGAGGGCCACGGGTGCCAAGGTCCTCTCCTCCGCCACCACGGTCGACGAGGCACGCTGGCTCGAGGATCATGGCTGTGACGCCATCATCGCCCAGGGTTTCGAAGCGGGCGGCCATCGCGGCGTCTTCCTCACCGACGACATCGCCACCCAGATCGGTACCTTCGCCCTGGTGCCGCAAGTGGTGGATGCCTTGAAGGTACCGGTGATCGCAACGGGGGGCATCACCGACGCTCGCGGCATCGTTGCGGCCTTCGCCTTGGGCGCCGCTGCGGTGCAGATCGGCACTGCCTATATGTTCACGCCACAGGCACGCATGCCTGCCCCGCATGCCGCCGCCCTGCGCAGCCCCGATGCCGACAAGACCGCCCTCACCAACCTGTTCACGGGGCGGCCAGCCCGTGGCATCGTCAATCGCCTGATGCGCGAAGTCGGCCCGATATCGGAACTCGCTCCCGCCTTCCCGCTCGCCGGCGGAGCATTGGCGCCGCTGCGGGCCAAAACCGAGCCGCAGGGCTCCGGCGACTTCATGTCGCTATGGTCCGGCCAGGCCGCGCGCCTGGGTCGGGAGGCGTCGTCGGCAGGCGAATTGACGAAACGCCTGGCGGCCGAAGCGCTGGCAAAGCTGGGGAGATGATGGAGCGCGGACTTCCAGTCCGCTCAGACCGCTGACAAACCCCGCCATTTTTGGCGGGGTTATTTTATGTGCCTGCTGCAAAGGTTTGAGTTATCGACTTTTTTGAGAAAGAGCCCTTTCAGGCTGGTGCTGACCTGTAAGCGGGAGCCAGCAGAGTGGCGATGCGCTTGATGTTCTGGGCGACAGCGGCCAGGAGGCATTGGCAGGCCACGCGTGTGAGACTTCGGAAGCGGGCATAGCGGTGGCCGTGCAACTGTTTGGCATCGGCGAAGGAACGCTCCACCGTCTCCTTTCGTCGTTTGTAGATCAGCTTGCCATAGGGCGTGAGGCGGTTTGCATCGGTGCGCTCGCGCGCTTCGTGCCAGACGTGCCGGGTGATGACGCGTCGGTTGTCGGCGGAGCGGGTGCATGAAGCCAGCAACGGGCAGGTGCGGCAGATGGCCGGATCGGAAGCGTACTGGCGATAGCCGTCGCGGTCTGTGGTGGCATAGGCCAGCAACTGCCCCTGCGGGCAACGATAGCCGTCCCGTTCCTCCTCATAGATGAACTGGCTCTTGCGCATCATGCCAGGCTTGGGCGGGTTGGGGGTACGATAGCCGGTCACACCCAGGATGGCTCGATCCTCCAATCCCTTGGCGATGCCAGCACTGGCATAGCCCGCATCCAGCCCTACCGCCTTCACCGGCAAGGCAAAGCGCTCGCGCTGGCGGTCGAGCCGGCCCAGATAGACGATGCTGTCATGCACATTGCCGGGTGAGGCAAAGGTATCGGTGATGATGCCGACCTTGCCGTCCACCGTGCGGTGATCGAGATAGAAGAAGCCTTTGGGCTTGCCATCGCGCACCATGTAGCCGCTGTCCGGATCCACCCGCGAGACCTTGGTCTGCTTCACCTCGGGCTCACGTTCGCGCACCGGCAGGGGGGCCTGGCCATGCGCCGCCCGCTCCGCCTCGACAGCCGCGTCCAGGGCTTGCCAGTAATCGGCTCGTGACTTGGCAACCTGGGCTAGGTCGAACTTCTTGGCGTTGGCATTCGCCTTCAGATGGGTGGAGTCCGTGTACAGCACCTTGCCATCCACAAGCCCATGTCCGATCGCCTGCTCCACGATGGCATCGAAGATGGCCTGAGCCACATCCGTGTCGTTGTAGCGCCGGCGCCGGTTCTGCGACAACGTCGAGGCGTCGAACACCGGCGCCATCAGCTTGAGCCCCAGAAACCAGCGATAGGCCACGTTCACTTCGATCTCGCGCACCAACTGGCGCTCCGAGCGGATGCCGAACAGGTAGCCGATGAACAACGCCTTGAACATCAAGGTCGGGTCCAGCGGAGGACGGCCATTGTCCGCACAGTAAAGCCCCGACACGCGATCATGGATGAAGGAAAAGTCGATCACCGCGTCGATCTTGCGCAGCAGATGATCCTTGGGAACAAGCGCATCGAGCGTAACCATCTCGATCGCCGTCTGCTCGGGGCCGGGTTTCTTCAACATGACCCACTGAATCAAAAACTGCTGACTAACGCTACTGGTTTGTCAGCAGTCTGAGCCGGCTGGAGGCCGGCGGTCCCAGGGAATACCTCACATCGCCTGCGTGCCGCTCTTGTGGTAGCGGGCGAGCACGGCGCGCAGGCGCATTTCGGCGTCCGCATGGG
>DASVLY010000606.1:0-9867 GCA_036384635.1 Noviherbaspirillum sp.
GTTCGCATGTGGACGAACCGTGCAGTACCAGTCCCGGAACAGATCGAGCGACAACTGCAACTGCTGCCGGCTATCCACCACCCATCGATTTAGCGACTGCTTCAGCGTTCCGAAGAAACGTTCAATTCGCCCGTTCATCCACGGACACCCGATACCGATCCGCTGATGCCGGATGCCGAAGCAGCGCAATGCTGACGTGAACACCAGCGAGGTGAAGCAACGCTCGTTGTCGGTACGAACGGCGATCGGCTTGCCGCAGCGTCCAATCGCCAGACACAGATGCCCGAGCAGCGTCCACGACGACTTGTTGACAAGGGCACTCAGCGCCAGCGCATGGCGCGTCCCATGATCGAGAATCCCGAGAATCATGTGTACCTGACCCGTGGCATCGGCCTTGCCCGTCATATCGATGCCCCAGACTTCGTTCCTTGCTGCCGGCGTCGGTTTCTTGCGCCTGATATTCCTGCGTAGTTGTTCGATCTCCAGCCTGTGCCGGCGCACCGTGTAATGCACATAAGACTTGCTGACGGCAACTTGCCGTGATCCCGCATAGAGCCGGTTGAAGGTCTTGGCCAGCTTGTCGAAGCTCTGTTTCGGTTGATGAGCATGCAGCCGGATGACGGCCTGCACCACCCATTCCGGCTTGCGGTTGTTCTTGCGTGTGGGCGACGGCTTCATGGCAAGCCTGCCATGGCGATGGCGCATGGAACGGCATGTTTTCCTGTGGCGGATGCGCCAGCGTAGCCACAAAAACAACTGGAATGCCAACGGTATCACCGGCAGCAGACAGGGCAGGGCGGCAACAGGCATCGAAGAAAAAGCGGTGATGTTGCCACAAGCCTGCCTCAACACCCCCAGCACCACGCTCCCCAACAGCGCGCTGTACCTCACCCACACCGAACCCGGCCCCGGCCACCTGATCGAAACCGACCCCCGCTTCACCCAGTACAAGAACTGGCTGTCGTCGGACTACATGCTCCAGCAGCTCAACAACGACCCCGCCAGAACCCTCAAACGCCTGGGCGACGGCTACTACGAACAAAAGCTCGTCGCCGACCAGATCATGCTCGCCACCGGCTATCGCTTCACCGGCGACTACACCAATAAATCTGGCTGGTCAGGCAGGACGTGAAGCTGGCCGACTGCTTACCTGAATGTCGTGAAACCATGTGCTGACAAGCTGTCCTGTACTCGCATTCCCTGCTGAACGACAGCACCTGCGATATCCGGTTTCCTGTTTACGCAACCATCCAGCGGCGCCACGGTACTCTTCCCGAATCGAGTGGCAAGCCCGGTGAGCTTGATAGTAATGAAGTCGGCGAGTTGAGCGCCGAACTTGATTTCCCGGCCATTAATCTTGATGTCCCCGACAACAAAATTTTTCGAAGGCGGAACTTCATATACAGCCCTCAAGGCTTTCTCGGGTGTGCCTCGCACAATCTTCCAGTAGTCGAGAGGATTGGAGTCGTCCGGTGTTTTCCAGCCGGCGACTGAAACACCTGCAATACACAGGCCAATTGGATTGGCAAGTGTTACATCTGCCTTTTCACGCGCCAGCTCATTGACGACCTCACCGATGTGCGGGTCGCTATGACGCTCAGGCTGCCCATACGCTCCGCAGCGAATCAATGCTTGGGTATCTGTCAAAAGAGTGCCGTTTTGTTTTCTGGTAAGCGTGGCCGCTGCTGCAAGCTCGATCTCGGCTAACAACGTATTATTGTTTTGGACCAAGTGCATGGCACCGGTTGTTGTTGAGTTATTCCACTTGTTTCGCGGGATATATTGATTTCCCCGGAAAAGATCGTCGAACTTGACGTCTGCGCTGATATGCTCGCGGTAAAGGGCAAGCACCTTTTCGGGATCGACCTTCGCCAGGAACTGCCAATATTCCGGACTCTCGCTGGTAAAAGTAATGCGGGTGATCTTGTCCGTATCAGGATCTCTCGTCACGCTCCACTCGCAGTACTCGTCCTGTTTGTCCCGGCTGCTGTCCGCAATACGCCACCTCTGGACATCTCCGATCGACTGCAATTTGACAATCCGTGGAAACGCTGTCCATGTGACATCCTTTTCCACGGCATCTTCTCCGGGAGGATTCTTTAACGCGTTGAAAAACTGAGCGCGCGGACCATAGTTGATCAGGCTCGGATCACTGCGCTCCCGCGCTTCGTCGAGTGCCTCCGAAATGAATTCGCTCCATGCATTTAATCCGGACTCATCCAAGTCAACAAGAAAACCAGGCGCGTCATAGCGAGTGAGTTGCATATCGTCTCCTAAATCTTTGGGTGGATCGATCCGTCAACGGCGAATTCCAGCAAGGGGGCGTCTTCGGGGATGTTTGTCACTGGGGTGGTGAGCCTGAATTCAGCCAGAGGCCGCTTCCGGAATTCCCGCCTGCGTGATTCTGCCAACGCGAATATCTTGAAAAAGGCCGCCTTGTCTGTAAGCATCGGTGAGAGTGCGACAAAGAACTGCTCGATCCGGCCCTGAAACTCCTGTGTCCACGTTCTTTCCGATAAGCTCCAGTTGTCCAGGAATTCTACTTCCGGACTTCCCGCAATCGTGGCGTTATGGGACTGGCGGAGACGCGAAACGAATTCGGCTTCCGTACTCTTCGCATCGTTGACCGGCGCAGTGGGCGGAAAGTAGGGCGCAAGCGCTGCCCGGCGGGATGAGAAGACCGGATTGCAAAAATCAACCATCAGGAGCGAAGCTACAAACTTTGGCGACAGCACTCCGAGAGTGAGCAATGACTCGATGACGACGGCGTCCTCGAATGACGGCTCCGGTACCACAAACACGAACTTGGTGTCACCCGGAATGCGATGCTTGCCGTCGGTCAGGGCGACATCGTAATGCACGAGCGTGTCACGGTAGACAGAGGCAGGGACTGAAGGCGCAGTAATTTGCGGGGCAATTCCGACTAAATCCACTAAGGCGTCGGCGTGCACAAAGAATGTGACCGGCAAAGGCACCTGTTCCACATTTGCCAAAGCGGCACTAGAGACAGGGGAGGAGATGAGATTGACCGTGGTTGTTTCGACCACCTGCCGGGTAAAGTGCGGGAAGCGCTCCAGGCGCCCCTGCTTGGTCTGTGCCGCAATGCGTGAATTAGTCCATTGCCGTATTCCAGGCCTGACGACCTCTGTTTCAAATGCCTCCGCAGGACTGCGGTTTTTCCACAATGGCTCTTGCCGAAGAGGGTCGTCCGGCGCCAGAGCAGCATCTAAAATACGCGATGCCTCGCTGTGCCAGTTAACCCATGGCTGTTTTAACTCCTTCATGTTCAGCGCACCGTTGACGTGACTATCGAAGGGGCCTTTACCGCGCGAATCGGATTCAAGCGCATCCCAGGAACTGCCAGCCCATATCCAGGACCCGCCGCGTCTTTCATAGAATTGATATGCGCCGGCCGCAGGATCCCAGCCAATCACTTGCAGGAAGGCGGTCTCGGAGTCCAGGTCTGTCGAAGCACTGACCAGCAGATCGGCAGTGTGTGCATCCTTTGCCCGGCGCGTAATTGCAAATCGAAAAGCGCGTTGCAGGTCATCCGTTTCCGGCGTCCACGGAATATGCCCGCCGTCGGCGACGACAAAGCTGTTCTGAACGGGCAAGCCCTTGATCGCGTCAGTGTCGAACTGGTTCAACCGGGCGAGAAGCGTACGCAGCGACCGAGGTAAGGAATTGCCAGTTAAAAGGATAAGTTGAGCAAAAGGATCGGAAAGGCTTCGCTTGCCATCCTCGTTTGTCAATAGAACAGGTGCGGCATCCCGGCCCATGATGAATCGGTATGTCTTCCCCTCTGACATATCCAAAGAAGCAGCGCCAAACCCGAGTCGATTTGCGACGTGATACGGGTACTGGCGAGACGGGAAGTCTTGTCGCATGCGCGCGAAATCGGCCATAGGATCGAACGCGGTGATTGAATCTTCGACTTATCGCCAGCAAGACAGCTGATACCGCTGGCCTTTCCAGGTTGTCCAGCCAGTGGATCTATTGCTCTGTGGCCTGGACAAATACCACTGATTGCCATCGGCGTGGCGGAAAGCAAGGCCGAAAGAGATTGTAAGCAGCGAACGTTGCATTGCCGTTATCATCTTGAACCTCCTTCAGGCACTGAAGCGCAACTATGCATGAGGGGCGCTGATCCAATTGCGTGAGAACCTGAACAGGTTCTGACACTCTATGGTTCGCACGGCCCCAACCCACTATAAATTTAAGTAAATGGGTGGGCTGTAACAATTGGTATGTGTTGTGGCTTTGACTGCAATCAAAGTAGGCTGCCGCCTCACCCAAACGACTGGACATGCAAGATTTGTTCGACACCTCCCTGCGTGTCGATGTCGGTGCGGCCATAACACGGCAGAATCAGCCCGATGCGCCCCGGATATAGATGGGGACGGTTGAGTTTCGTGGAAGCATGGCCGCAGTCGGCTTCTTGACCAGCAGATTGAGCGCGAATTCGATCGCCAGCAGGCCGCCGAGGGCATATACGGCCATCGAGTTGGTCATCTGAATGTTTTGCACGCCCTGATCAGAAACCATTGCCCCGCGACCCGCATTGCGACGCGCTGTTCCGATTGCTTCCAGAAGCGCAGTCGTGGGGATCGGCCGTTTGGTGTTTGCTTTCTGATGTGGTGCCGGTATCGATCCGTTCCGGACCGCCTGAGAGGATAGTGGAGGCAGGCAGCGTGAAGATGCCGGTGCCGATCATGTCTCTGCTGCTGATTGCTCTCTGCTCAGGCGACAAAGGCGGCACGGCGATGGCATTGATATCCGCCGCTGCCGTCGCAGTGGTATTGGTGAGTGCGTAATTGCCGGCGTCGGCGCCGCCGAGCGACAGGCCGGTGATGAACACCGCCTTGTTCACGCCGGGATGGGCATTGGCGAAATTGCCGGCAGCGGCGGCAACGTTCAGGCTGTCGCCCGCGATCATGCCGGTGAAGGCAGCGTTAGCCGTGTTCAGCGTTGCCGCCGTCTTGCCGTCATAGGTCTTGTTCGCTGCCGTAATGCCGGTGACAGCGGTGATGGGAGCCTTGGCGATGTCGGCGGTAGTCGTGACAGTGGTGGCGGCAAGCGTGTAGTTGCCGGCATCGACGCCGCCCAGAGTCAGGCCGGTGATGTTGACAGTCTTGCCCGTACCGGCATTCTTGTCGCCGAAGGTCCCGGTAGCAGTGGCAATGTTCAGGCTGTCGCCCGCGATCATGCCGGTGAAGGCGGCATTGGCTGTGTTCAGCGTTGCCGCCGTCGTGCCGTCGTAGGTTTTGTTCACTGCCGTGATGCCGGTAACAGTGTTAATGGGGGGCCTGGCGATGTCGGCAGTGGTGGTGGCGGTGGTGGCGGCAAGGGTGTAGTTGCCAATATTGGCGCCGCCCAAGGTTATGCCGGTGATGTTGACCGTTTTGCCGGTGCCGGCGTTCTTGTCGGCGAAGGCACCGGCAGCAGTGGCGACGCTGAGGTGCTCGCCTGCGATCAAGCCGGTGAAGGCGGCATGATCCGTATTCAGCGTTGCTGCCGTCGTGCCGTCATAGGTCTTGTTCGCTGCTGTGATGCCGGTGACAGCGGTGATGGGAGCTTTGTTCACGATCAGCGTGCCGTTTGCATAGGCGATGTTGTAATTGCCGGAAGACAGGCCGGAAGCGGTGATCGTATAGTTCCCCACATTCACGGCGCCTTGCGCCGTGCCGCCGAAACTCACAGTGCCCGAAAGAGCGCCGGCGTTGTCGCCATTGACGAAACCGGAGTAGCTCACGCCATTGCCGCCTGAGTAGGCTTGCCCGTCATAAGCCTTGGCGGCGTCGTTTGCGGTGACAGTGAGAGAAGCCTTGCTGATGGTGAGCGCGCCGCTGCCGTACTCGGCATAAGCGTTGTGGCCATTATTGCCGGTGACGGACAGCACATTGGGGGTGCTATAGGCATAGGTCCCGATATTGGTCGCAGCCGTAATCGCACTACCCCAGGCGAGTGTGACGTCGTTCGTCCCGACGCCATCGAGCGCGATGCCGCTCAAGGAGGGGTTGCCTGCGCCATAAGTCCTGCTCAGATTGGTGTTGGCCAGGCGGACGTAATCGTCATAGGCCGTGCTGTCCAAGGCGCGCAACACCATATAGCCGTTGTTGCCGCCGGTGTGCGATTTGCCCCAGACGGTTGAGAAGTTCCAACCGCCATCGATGAAGGTGAAGGGATTTTTCATCTGCGCCGTAGTCAGAGCGGTGGTGCCGCAGGTGCCCACGGACCAAGCGCCGCAGCCGACATTCAGCCCTGTTGCCGCTGTATCCCAATAGCTGTTGCTGGTAGTTGTGCCATTGCCGGCGAAGCCGACCAGTCCGCCCACATTATTGGTGCCAACGCCGGTCACCAAACCCGCCGCATAGGTGTTGCTGACTGTGCCGCTGTTGTGGAATCCAAGCAATCCACCCACATTAGTGGTGCCGGAAACCTGTCCGGTGGCGTAGGAATTGGCGATGGCGCCGCCATTCAGGAACCCGACCAGACCGCCTGCCCTGGAGTCGGCGTCAGAAGCCGCGACGTTGCCCGCCGCATAGGTATTGCTTATTGTGCCGCTGTTGTTAAACCCCAGTAATCCACCTACATAACTGTGGCCGGAAACCTGTCCGGTGGCATAGGAATTGGCGATTGTGCCGCCAACATTCAGGAACCCGACCAGACCGCCCGCCAGAGAGATGGCGTCGGAAGCTGTGATGTTGCCCGTCGCATAGGAGTTGCTTATTGTGCCGCTGTCATTGACGCCTACCAACCCGCCAATCAGGGATTGACCGCTGACGGAACCGGTCGCATAAGATCGGGTGATGGTCCCATAGTTTTTTCCGGCCAGACCGCCCGCCGTGTCGGTGCCGCTGACGGCGCCGGTCGCATGAGAGCCGCTGACGGTGCCGCCCACCGCTCCGGCAAGCTGGCCTACATTGCTGTTGCCGGCGATGGAACCGCCGTTGAGCCCGACATTTCTCACCACGCCATTGGTATCGACATAGCCGAACAGCCCGACAAAATTGGTCGCGGGCCGATTGATGGCAAGGCCCGTGATCACATGTCCCAAGCCGTCGAAGGTGGCGGTATACCGGCTGGCCGAATTGCCCGTGCTGTTATCGCCGATGGGGGTGAAACCCGCGCCGGCATTCCAGGCAGCGGTGGCGGAAGCATCGATATCCGCTCCCAGCACATATTTGCCGGACAGGTTGCCCGCGATTCCCTGCAGCGTGCCGTCATTGCTGCTGCCGGCAGCGCCAAGGCTGGTGACGATGGTGTAGTTGTCAACCGCACCGTCGCTGCCGAGCTTGGTGGAGAAGCTGCCGGTCGAAGCCAGGTTGACGGGGGCATTGACCGTATAGGTGGCGGTGTTGCCGGCGGCGACTGCCGCCTGCCCGTATTCCAGCGCCAGTCCTGCCGTATTGGAGGCATTCATCGCAGTGTTGATGGCGATGTTGCGCTCGGCATGCAGGGTGAGGGTGTTGGCCGCCCAGTTCACCGTATCGTTGACGAAGATGTCGCCATTGCCGCCTGCCGTGCCCTGAGTGGCGGTCGAGATGGTGACATTGCTGCTCCCGAGCTGGCCTGAAAGCGCGGCGCCGGTGATATTGCCGCCCGAAGCCGCGATGGTGAAATCATTGGGGTCGATGAGCCAGGAGCCGGTCTTGCCGCTTTCGGCACGGGTGGTGATCCTGGCGCTGTCGGCTACCTTCACCTTGGCCGCCGAGGTTTCGATGAAGCCGCCGTCGCCGCCATGCGGGGCGGAGGCGTCCAGCGTTCCGGCGACATGGGCCTCGCCATGCTCCATATCCGCGAGCAGCAGGATGCGTCCCTTTCTGCTGACGAGAGTTTGCGCCTGCACGGTACCGGTATTGTTGACGACACTCTTGATCGCCTCGGAAGCCCCCTTGGCGGTCAGGATCGCCGTGCCGCCGTCGGCCTGAATGAGCCCCTTGTTCTTGACAAGAGTAGCGAGCGTGGAGGCTTTCACCTGCACCGACAACAGGCCGTCGCCGTCGAAATCGAGCAGCGCATCGGTGCCGGCGGCCAGTGCCGCATTGCCCTGGATGGTTCCCTCATTGACGACCGAAGGCGCGATCAGCGCTACGGTATGGCCCTTGAGGGAGCCTTGATTGACGATAGCGCGGCCCTCGCCGCTGAAATGGTATTTCCCTGCCAGAAAATCCTGATCCGTCATTCCCAGCGTCGAGGCGACAAAGGCTCCCGTCTGCACCGACCCGCTTTGGCCGATCAGCACGCCGTTCGGATTGAGGAGGAACACCTGGCCGTTAGCGTTGAGCGAACCGAGAATCTGCGACGGCGCCTGCCCGACGACACGGTTGAGTGCGACCGATGAGGCGCTTGGCTGGCGGAAGGTGACGGCAGCATCCTTGCCGACGGAGAAGCTCTGCCAGTTGGCGATCAGCTTGTCCGTCGCTTGATGGACTGTCATGGTATTGCCATTGGTCGCGATCGCGCCTTGTCCGGAGACGATCTTGCCGCCCGTGGGCAAGGTGCTTTGCGCCAGCGCAGGCGCGGCCAGCACGGTGGAAGAGACAAGTGCCGTGGCAAGCGTGCGCCGCCCGGTTTTTCTGCCCCGGCCGCCCCTGGTGCCTTCGGCAACGGCGACAAGACGGTTAGCAGGCTGTTGAAAAACTACTGCGCGGGCCGATCCTGGGGTCTGCGGTGCTCTGCGTACCACTCGTACGCGTGCGCTCCTCGCCCCCAGGCTCGGCCCGCTCGCTACGTTTTTCAACAGCCTGTTGGAAGTCCTTGACCAGATAAGCTTGTAAATCTTGTTCATGACTTGCCCCCATCAAAACCGGATGGCGCCCTGGAGCCAGAACTGCCGGCGGCTCGCGCGGTCTTCGGTATAGACACCGTTTACGCTGCTGCGGCCGGGATTGTTCCCGAGTCCCTGGGCATAAAAGGCCGCAAGGCTCAGATCCTTCCGCGTCCAACGCATCCCCAGCCCCGCGCCGGCCAGATCGTAAACATTGCAGCCGCAGGCCGTGGGCAAAGGTACCCCGTTCGGATTCCTGTTGACCCGCACGCGGCCGCCATCGAGGAAGGCCGACAGTTGCACCAGTCCCGATAATGTCGGAGCCGGCACGTCATAGCGGAGTTCGGCCATGCCCAGCAATCCCATGTCGCCGCGCCCTGCGCCCACCGGCCAGCCGCGCACGCCGTAAGGTCCGCCCAAGGCGAAGTCTTCCGACGAGTCGAGATTTTTGCTGGCCCATTGGCCATAGATGTGCGTGAAGAGAGAGAACGTCCCCGGCAGAGCCTGCAGCCTGCCCAGGCCGGCGCTCAGACGCTGGTAATTGCCTTGGGTTTTCAGACCCGCCGCATCCGCGGCCAACGCCGCCTGCACGCGGGACAGATCCAGATTGCCCCAGGTCCAGTCCAAGGACCAGCTCGTCAGCCCGCCGCCCCCGAGCGTATCCCGCAGGTCGCCGGCAAGCGCAACATTGCCGGATTGGACGCGCTTGTCCTGAAGCCGCCCGGTGATTGCATCGTCGACGAGCGCCTTCCAGTGGATTCCGGCGGAAAGCTGCAGGTTCAGCCTGCGCGAGCGGACCAGGCCGTAATCCAGCCCCGCTCCGGCATGACGTGCGAAGCCTTCCAGGCCGCCCAGCCGGCCGAGTGCATCGATGTTGCGATAAGTCAGATAGCCGTAGCTTGCATGAGCGGTGAAGCCGCTTGCTCCCAAGGGAGCGCTTACCTCGACCTGGCCGAATTTCTGGCCTTCCGAACCGCCCGCCGTAAAGCGGGTCCGGTCGCCCCGGCCGGTGAGGTCGGCAAGCGTGACGAGCGCATTGCCTTGGACGCGGCCGGTGTCGGCACTGCCGTAATTGTCGCCCCAGAGCGAAGCGGACA
>DASVLY010000607.1:0-2503 GCA_036384635.1 Noviherbaspirillum sp.
GACTTTACGACCGGCTTCGACGTACGCCCGGCAGCGTTTTCCTAACCGCATGACGCTTTCTCTTGACAGCTTATTTCGTGATCGCATACATTACAGGCAAGCGCGAATGGCGCAGCACCACATAGAGGAATTGATGGACAAGAAAAGAATCAGGGTCGCCCGCAACACTTACGGCAATTACGTAGGTTTCATCGGCTCGCAGTCGGTCGAGCAGTTCGGCGAGGATGCGTTCCGCGCGACCCAGTGGTTGAGCGACCAGCTCAACGCCGGAGGTTTCGTCCTGTCCGCGAAAAGCGATGTGTCGATGCGCGACGTCGAACAGCACCGCGCGAGGGTTGGACGATGAACGCCGACCGCCGCAAGCGCATTGCCGAACTGCGCGGCCAGCTTGAATCCATCGTGAGCCAGATTGAGACGCTGGGCGAGGAGGAACGCGGAGCCTACGACGGCCTGCCCGAAGGGCTCCAGTCCGCACCGAACGGCGAGAAGATGGAAGCTGCCGCGACCGCGCTCGAAACCGCCGCCGAGCAGGTGCAAGAAGCCATCGATTCTCTCAACGAGGCCGCCGAGTAATCCCATGCTCCTGAACATCAGCTCCCTCATGCTCCGCCTGCTGGCGCAGCACGGCCCGATTCCCCTGCTCGCGAAGATCGCCGTCCAGATGCGCTATCGCCGCGACGCCGCCAGCGGCGTGCAGATCGAGGCTGACGACAACGACGCGGCCGGTATCGCTGCATGCGCGCTGGAGCGGTTCGAGGCGCTGGGCCATGCCATTGCCGCCGCTGCGACGGACGTGGACAAAGAGCCGCTGTTCATCGAGTACCATGCGTGGCGCGCACTCGTGCGCCAATTGCCGTTGCCGGCTTGAGCCGCTGGCTGGCGGCGTGCTACAGTGGCGAACGACTCCCCAGTCTGAACTACCTCAGTTTGCGCCCCGAAGACCCGGCCCAGCGCCGGGCTTTTTATTCCTCCTCTCGCCCAAAACCGACCGCTTACGGCCGCCCTCGCCGGCCATGTCCAGAACCATGCCTTTCTAGTTCTGGACGCGCCTCAACTTTCGTACACCGATATTGCACAAATTGCTTGACGCAAATTCCGTGAGCGCATACATTAATACCTAAGCGGCGCATTGTGCGCTGCATCGCACTGGAGATGGCCATGAACGTCACCAAGGCACTACCGTTTGGCCGCACGTCTGTGGTCGATCTTTCGGTGGACGATGTGGTCTACCTCGACGGCAACGTCGTTCTCACCAAAGATGGGAAGTTCAGACTGACTGACGAAAGCGCCGAAGCACTGAATGAAGAACTGCGAGCCGCTCGCGACGCTCGCGACGCAGCCAAGTACAACACCAAATAAAGGAGCCTCACTATGGCACTACTCGTCAGATTAGAAACCTCGACAACAGCCAGCCGTACGATCCCGGATCAATGGCACTTTTGCGAATCGCAAGAAGATGCCGATGCGTGGGTCGAGGCTCGCAAGATCGAAAACGACAGATTTAACCAATCGCCGGGCGTCGTCTCGTGGCGTACCGTTTACGCGGAAATCTACAACGAGGAGCGCCAGAAGAACCTCTCGCTGGGCGACTTGATCTCCATGCCTATCCATATGCTCGCAGTCCTCTTGAGAAGCGTCTCATAACCCCTCCCACCAGAACAACACCCCATGGCCGCCACGAGCGGCCTTCGGCAGTAGAAGCGGCGCACCGTGCGCTGCTCCCATGGGGAATAATATGAAGCGCATTTTTAAGCCGCTCGCCTTCCTGAAAGTGACCTTTCAACACCTGCGCAAACCTCGGCATCAACACAACTGGCGATACCATAGCGACAGCGTTGACGAAGACAATCAGAACCTCCGCACCTGCACAGTATGCGGACAACGACACTATTTGCAACACGATGGCTGGGGCTCGTTCTGGGCTTTCGATTCCGAGGGGTCGCCATCCTCGCATGCGAGCCTGAAAAATTACAGGCAACGCTGTGACGCCACCGAAGACCACGAAGAACAACAGGCGACCGTATGAAGTGCGCGATCCTTTTCACGCAGGGCTGCTTGGCCGACCCTAGCGACTCGGATGGATGCCGCCTGCCGAACGGTCACTACGGGCCGCACGAGTTCGCCGCTGCCGACGGCAGGATCATTCAGTGGGAAACCGACCTCGAATGCACATGCGAGCACTGCATGGAAGGCGAAGGTGATTACTGCACGGTGTACTGGACGAAGAAGCGGGTTTTCGCCTTCTGCCGTTCGATGCCGGGCGAGCCTTCGATGCGCACACAGCTGGAGGCCATACAAGCGGCCATCGGTACCGACGTCGAGCCAGAATGCATCATCGAAGACGGCGCGCCGGCCCTGTCGCCGCCATCGAAGCGCCCGGCGCTGCGCCAGTTGCTGGAGACTGCCGCGCGCGGAGACCGCGTGATCGTCGCAGCATCCCGGCTGCTGGCCCTGACGCGCGCGGAGGTGCGTGCCGTCATCAAGCAATTCGACCGCGCAGGCG
>DASVLY010000608.1:0-5968 GCA_036384635.1 Noviherbaspirillum sp.
CGGCCTCACGCCGCAACAGTTCCTGCGCGATTACTGTCACAAGAAGCCACTGCTGATCCGGCAAGCCATTCCTCATTTTAGACCCGTACTGTCGCGTGACCAGTTGTTCAGCCTGGCGCGAAATGACAATGTCGAATCGCGCCTGATTTCGCACTTCGGCAAGCGTTGGCAGATAAAACACGGACCGCTTGTCGAACTTCCTGCTATCACGAAGAAAGGCTGGACGATGCTGGTGCAAGGCGTCAATCTGCATGACGCTCAGGCAGACGCGCTGATGCAGCAATTCCGCTTCATTCCCGATGCACGCCTCGACGACCTGATGATCAGTTATGCGACCGACAGCGGCGGTGTCGGTCCGCACTTCGATTCCTACGACGTATTTCTGCTTCAGGCACACGGCCAACGCCGCTGGCGTATCGGATTGCAAAAAGATTTGACGCTGATGGAAGACATGCCGCTGAAAATCCTCAAGCATTTCCACCCCGATCAGGAATTCGTGCTGGAGCCCGGCGACATGCTGTATTTGCCGCCACATTATGCGCATGATGGCATTGCGGTCGGCGAATGTATGACATATTCGGTAGGCTTTCGCGCGCCCTCTTATCAGGAACTTGGTGAAAACTTTCTGCACTTCATAACTGAAACCATCGACCTTTCCGGCCGCTATGCCGATCCTGATCTTACTGAGAGCAGACATCCTGCCGAAATCAGCAGCGCGATGCTCGCGCGTGTTGCATCTGAGATCGCGAAAATCCGTTTCAGCAAAGAAGACATCACCATCTTTCTCGGTGAATATTTATCAGAGCCAAAACCAAACGTATTTTTCTCTCCTCCGGTTCGCACGATATCTGCAGCCCGATTCGCACAAGCCGCATCAAAACGTGGCGTTATCCTGTCGCGCAAGACGAAGATGCTGTATCGCGGACGGCATTTGTTCATTAACGGGGAATCGTTTGTACTCAACCGCAGCGACAGGCCTTCACTCGCCTCACTAGCCGACTCCCGCAGGCTGGACGGTGCCAGCATTGCCGGCGTATCGGCGGACGTATTGGAAGCACTGTTTACCTGGTATCAAGATGGATGGCTTGAACTTGCTTAAGAAACATAACCATCCGTTGCAATCTTACAAATTACTTACTTAGAAGAAAAACCAATCTGTCTTGTTGTAAAAAAAACCGTTATAATCGCGAGTTAGGAAGTTTTCCATGTGTAGCAACGCAACATATCGGTGCGTAAAAACTGTTGAAAACGCCTATCGAGCGATAATTACCGGTAATTATTCATCGCATAATCTTTTGATAATAACTGAAGGAAAATTCATGAAAAAAAGTCTGTTGATCGCTTCCCTGTTGGCTGTTGCTCTGGCGGCTTGCGGTAAGAAAGAAGAAGCTGCTGCTCCGGCTGCTGCTCCGGCTGCTTCCGCTGAAGCAGCCGCACCGGCTGCTGCTCCGGTTGCCCCGGCCGCTCCTGCTGAAGCATCCGCACCGGCTGCTGCTCCGGTTGCCCCGGCTGCTTCTGCTGAAGCATCTGCACCGGCTGCTGCTCCTGCTGCTTCCGCACCGGCTGCTGCTAGCGCATCCGCATCCAAGTAATCACAGATTACTGGTTCAAAAGCCGACCTCGTGGTCGGCTTTTTTATTTTCGCAACAGTTGTGGAATTTTTAGAGTATTTCCTCACTCTTCCATCTCGACCCAGCCAAAACCTTCTTCTTGGCAGGCAATCATTACCTCGATCACATCCTCACCAACCACGCTGCACAATGCTGCGCGCGCCAATTCAGGCGTGTTGTTCTGCTTGCTCAAATGCGCGCCTATAACCGTATTCAAACGTGATTTATCGAGCACCCCGAGAATCTGCGCGGTGGTGTCATTGGATAAATGACCATAAGCACCACCGATGCGCCACTTAAGCGACGGTGGATAGGCGGAATTCGCCAGCATTTGGCGATCATGATTACACTCCAGCATCAACGCATCACAGCCGCTTAACGCCCGCACCAAGTGCGGTGTCGACTGTCCTGCATCGGTCAACACCCCAAGTTTGCGGCGGCCGTTGCTGGCAACATACTGCAGCGGTTCGCGCGCATCATGTGGAACGGTATAGGGAAGAAATTCGAGATCGCGTATCGCTACCGGCTCGCCATCACGGCAAAATTCGACTGCAACGCCGTCGCAATCCTTGCGCACTGCCTGCCAAGTGCCGAACGAAAGCCAGACCGGGATGCGATGGCGGCGCGAAAACTTGAACACACCGCCCACATGGTCCTGGTGTTCATGGGTAACCATGATACCGGCCAGATCGGCCGGCTCGATACCCAGCCGCCGCAAGCGGCGTTCTGTCTCTTTGAGGGGAAATCCGCAATCCAGCATGACCGTGGTGCAAGTCGTACCGGATGCGGCAGAAATCAGCAGTGCATTTCCTTCGCTGCCGCTTCCAAGACTGGCGAATTTCAAAACTTCTGATTACTTGAGCTGTTCGTTCAGCAAAGACAATATCCTGTCCGCAGTTGCAGACCCTTCCGGGCGACCATCGTTATTCAACACTGCCACCTGGCTGGCCAAGCCGTTACCTTTAACGGAAATACGATAGCGCTGCGCCGACTTGATCTTGTCATCAGGGCCGAACGAAAACAGTTTTGAGAAGAAGCCCTTATCAGATGTTTTTGCATCCTGCAAAGGATCAACATAACGCACAAAATATAAGCCCTGAGTGCGGTCGCGGTCTTCAACCGTAAAGCCGACGCGATCCAACGCCAAACCAACACGGCGCCATGCGCGATCAAAACCTTCGTCCACCTGCACGTAGCCGCCATTATTAGCATCCTTGGCCAGTTTCGCACGCGGCGGCTGCAGCGCCGCATTCTCGACGGCTGTCTTCGCACGCACCGTATCGGCCCCCAAGCGCGCCATCAGGCGCGACAGGAATTCCGCCTCCAATTCCGGATCGGACGGGCGCGGCGTCCATGTCGTAGTGTCCTTCTGCTGACCGACCAGCACTTCTTGCATGCCCCGGTGGCTAATATAGACCTCGGTGTAACCGTCTGCGGTGCGCTCTAGACGAGTGCGAAACTTGTCGCGCTCGCCAGTGGAATACAGCGAATCGAGCGCTTTGCCAATGGTATTACGAATGAAATCTTGCGGGATCTTCGCGCGGTTCTCCGCCCAGTCGGTTTCCATTACACCTGCCTGAGGGTTCTCGGAATTGATCAGGAAGCCCGACTCTTGCCAGAAATCCTTGACTTGCGGCCACAAGGTTTCCGGTACCTGTTTGACAATCAGCCAACGCTGTGTACCTGCACGCTCGATACGCATGTCCGGCGTCCCTGCCGGCACCACAGCCTTAGAAGACGACGCAGCAGGCCGAACGCTTTGCTGCATGTTGTAGCCGGATGCAGTGGCTATGCCACGATTAGCCTCTGGAATCGCATAACGATCATCACGCTGCAGTTGGGTCAGATCCGGCGGCACTTCCAGCGAAGGCGCTGCCTTGCCTGGGCTCTTGTAATCGACCTTGCCTGACTCCAGCATCGAGTCCATCGAGCCGCAACCAGCCAGGCCGGCAACCGCCAAAGCATAGATGAGTCCACGTTGTGCAAACCGAGAATAGTTATGAGTAATCATGTCGATGCGAATGAGGTAGTCGATTGAGATGCCGGTTCGATGCGGCGCTTATTGTAATACGCCGGCTTCGCACAAGGCGGCACGCACCGTCGCATGGAAATCAGCATTCAACGGCACCAGCGGCAGGCGAATACCCGACGGAATCAGGCCCATCTCGGCCAGCGCCCATTTCACCGGTACCGGATTCGGCTCGACGAACAACTTGTTATGCAGCGGCAGCAGCTTGTTATTAATGATGAGCGCTTCGCCCACCTTGCCGGCCATCGCAGCTTTGCAGAGATGATGCATTTCGCGCGGCGCGACGTTGGCCGTGACCGAGATATTTCCTTTGGCACCGCAGAACATCAGCGCCATTGCGGTGGGATCATCACCGGAATAAACGGCAAAGGATTTCGGCGCAAGGCGAATCAGGTCGGAACCGCGTGCGACATTGCCCGTTGCGTCCTTCACGCCGACAATGCCTGGAATTTGCGCAAGGCGCAGGATAGTTTCGTTAGACATATCGGCCACGGTACGGCCCGGCACGTTATATAAAATTGCAGGCAGGTCAACCGCTTCCGCAATCTTCCTGAAGTGCTGGTACATGCCCTCCTGCGTCGGACGGTTGTAGTACGGCACAACCAACAGCGATGCATTGGCACCGACGCGCTTCGCATAATGAGTCAGCTCGATTGCCTCGGTGGTCGAATTGCCGCCAGTGCCGGCGATGACTGGAATGCGCTTGGCGGTGTGTTCGACCGCCACCTTAATCAATTCGCAATGCTCTTCCACCGATACGGTCGGCGATTCGCCTGTGGTGCCGACGATGACAATGCCGTCGCTGCCTTCGGCGATATGCCAATCGATTAATTTGCGCAGGCCCGGCAGATCAAGGCTGCCGTCCGGGTGCATGGGAGTGACGATTGCAACTATGCTGCCCTGAATCATGATGGTGTTATTGCGTAAATAGGGAAAGGGATGATTGTAGCGGATCACCTGCTCCCGTGGGGCAATCCCTCCGAATCTGCGTGAAAGGCGAATTCACCTTGATCCTGCCCTGCTCCGCCGTTCAGCTATAACTCAGTCCCATTGCCTCGCGTACGTCGCGCATGGTTTCCTGCGCCAGTTTGCGCGCCTTGTCGCAGCCGTCGGCAACGATCGCGCGAACCAGCGAAGGATCATCGAGGTACTGCTGTGCGCGCTCGCGCATCGGCTCCTGCTCCTTCAGGATCGCATCAATCACCGGCTGTTTGCATTCGAGGCAGCCGATGCCAGCCGACTTGCAGCCTTTCATTACCCAGTCCCTGGTGTCGTTGTCGGAATACACCTGATGTAGCTGCCATACCGGGCATTTTTGCGGGTCACCCGGATCGGTGCGGCGCACCCGCGCCGGATCAGTCGGCATTGTACGAACTTTCTTGGTGATCGAGTCCTTGTCTTCGCGCAGCGCGATTGCATTGCCATAACTCTTGGACATTTTCTGCCCATCCAGGCCCGGCAGTTTCGATGCATCGGTCAAGCGCGCTTGCGGCTCGACCAGGATCAACTTGCGGCTGCCTTCAAGGTAGCCGAAGAGGCGCTCGCGGTCGATCATCGACAGATTCTGTGCCTCATCAAGCATGGCCTTCGCTTGCTCCAGAGCATCTTCCTTGCCCTGCTCCTGGAATTCGGTGCGTAGTTCGTTGTAGATCTTTGCGCGCTTGCTGCCGAGTTTCTTGACCGCTTCCTTAGCTTTTTCCTCGAAGCCCTTTTCCTTGCCGTACAAGTGGTTAAAGCGGCGCGCAATTTCGCGCATCATTTCAATGTGAGGGATCTGGTCTTCCCCGACCGGCACCAAGCTCGCGCGATAAATCAGCACATCGGCCGCCTGCAAGAGCGGATAGCCGAGGAAGCCGTAGGTTGCGAGATCGCGATCGGCGAGTTTCTCCTGCTGATCCTTGTAGGTCGGCACGCGTTCAAGCCAGCCGAGCGGCGTTGCCATCGACAGTAGCAAGTGCAGCTCCGCATGCTCCGGCACTTTCGACTGGATGAAGATCGTCGCCTGCGACGGATCGATGCCTGCAGCCAGCCAGTCGATCACCATGTCCCATGTACTGGTCTCGATGATGCTGGGATCGTCATAGTGAGTGGTCAATGCATGCCAGTCAGCAACAAAAAACAGGCAAGGCAATTCGGATTGCATCTTGATCCAGTTTTTAAGCGCGCCATGATAATGACCAAGATGCATCGCCCCAGTCAGGCGCATGCCGGAAACAACGCGATCAGGATACATAGTCAAAGTCAGTTCAAAAGGAAATTCAAGGGAGAAACGATCAGGTAAAGCAGGATTTCAGCCACGGTTTTCACCGGTCCCATCCACAGGCTCAAC
>DASVLY010000609.1:0-6553 GCA_036384635.1 Noviherbaspirillum sp.
GCTGGGCAAGATCTATCCGAATGAATGCCGTCTGTATGGCCGCGCCTGCACGCCGCGCACTCCGGTCGGACCTTGCATGGTGTCCGACGAGGGCGCATGCCGCATCTGGTGGGCGAGCAAGCTCCGTGAGCCGGCGGTACCAGAGAGAGTGAGCTGAAACATGGAGAGTTCCGTAGGCTGGGTTGAGGAACGAAACCCAGCAGCATTTGGCTCTTCGAGCGCTGGGTTTCGTGCCTCAACCCAGCCTGCTAGCGCTAGCACAGCGGCGTATCGGTGGATATTGGCTGGTCGCGTGCAGGGCGTCGGGTTCAGGCCGTTTGCGTTTCGGCTTGCCAGAACCTTGGGCATTTGCGGCTATGTGCAGAACCAGTCAGGCCAGGTTGTCATTGTCGGAGAGGGGCTGTCCCAGGTGCTGATGCAGTTCGGTCATGCTTTGCTGAATGAAGCGCCGCCGCTGTCGCGTCCACGCATTGTCTCCTGCACCGAGCAAAGTGCCGTCGGATGGAGCGAATTCGACATTCTGGCAAGCGCTCCGGCGGCGGACGGCGACATTCACCTGCCGCCGGATTGTTTCTGCTGTGACGACTGCCTGAAAGAACTCAATGATTCCCGAGACCGGCGTTTTCGTTATCCGTTCATCAATTGCACCCAATGCGGTCCGCGCTATACGCTGATTGCACGCCTGCCCTATGACCGCACCAACACGACCATGGCCGGATTCGACATGTGTGCGAACTGTCGCGCCGAGTACGAAGATCCGGCCAATCGACGCTTCCATGCGGAGCCTGTCGCCTGCCCGGCATGCGGCCCGACGCTTGCATTCCGGATGCGGGGCAGGCGTGCGCTGCATGATTCCGAAGCCGCGCTGGGCGCTTGTATCGAGCAACTGGCGGCCGGCCGGATCATCGCCGTGAAAGGAGTCGGGGGATACCATCTGCTGGTCGATGCGACCAACGAGGACGCAGTTGCCCGGTTACGCGAGCGGAAACACCGCCCCCACAAACCAATGGCGGTGATGTTCCCGGTGGATGGGCCGTGGCTGGATCGATGTGTGGCGCTCGACGCGGAATCAAAGGCAGCGCTGTTTGACCCTGTACGCACTATCGTTCTTGCACACAGGCGTCCGCAGTCGAGTCTGGCGCCGGGCACCTCTCCCGGATTGAACGAAGTGGGCGTGATGTTGCCTTACAGTCCGCTGCACCATTTGCTGCTACAGGCTTTTACCAAACCGCTGGTGGCGACCTCGGCCAATCTCAGCGGTGAACCGGTGCTGACGAATGCCACGGAAGTCGAAACCCGGCTTGCCCATGTGGCCGACTGCTACCTGCACCATGATCGCGACATCGTCCGCCCGGCGGACGACTCGGTGGTGCGTGTCATTGCCGGCAAGGCGCGTCCGATCCGTCTGGGACGCGGTGCGGCGCCGATCGAACTGACGCTGCCGTTTTCGCTGTCCCGGCCCATGCTCGCCGTCGGCAGCCAGATGAAAAATACCGTTGCGCTGGCCTGGCGCGACCGCGCCGTTGTCTCGCCGCATATCGGCAATCTCGACAGCCCGCGTGCGGTTGCAGTATTCGAACAGGTGATCGCCGACTTGCAGGCGCTTTACACGGTGACGCCGGAAGCGGTTGCATGCGATATGCATCCCGGTTTTGCCGGCACCCGCTGGGCCGTGGCGTCCGGTCTGCCGGTGGCCCGGATACTGCATCACCATGCGCATGCCTCCGCCCTGGCGGGGGAATATCCGGATGTCGAAACATGGCTCACGTTGACATGGGACGGGGTAGGTCTTGGCGAAGACCGGACGCTGTGGGGTGGCGAAGGATTCATCGGCCGGCCAGGCCATTGGCGGCGGGTCACGAGCCTGCGTCCGTTTGCTCTGCCGGGCGGGGAAAAGGCGGCGCGCGAACCATGGCGCAGCGCGGCCGGTTTGTGCTGGGAGATGGGGCATCCATGGCGGAACGATCGGTATGGCCTGCAGTTCCAGGCCTGGCAGCGGCGCGTCAACTGTCCGTACACATCGGCGGCCGGCCGGCTGTTCGATGCGGCGGCGGCCTTGGTCGGATTATTGGATGAAGCCAGTTACGAAGGGCAGGGGCCGATGTGGTTGGAAGCGGCGGCAGAAGGTGAGGTGGCCAATGCCATTCCATTGCCACTTGCAAGGAGTGCAGGCGGAATCTGGCAACTTGACTGGGAACCGCTGGTCGCTGTCCTTGCCGACGCCATGCTGCCAGTCCGGCTGCGTTCCGCGATTTTTCACACAAGCCTTGCCCATGGTCTTCTTACGCAAGCGCAAGCCGTCCGCGGGGATGTTGGCGTCCATCATGTCGGCCTGTGCGGCGGGGTGTTTCAAAACCGCTTGCTGACGGAGCAGGCGGTCGCATTGCTTCGGGCAGACGGGTTCGAGGTTCACCTGCCGCAGCGCCTGCCATGCAATGACGCGGCGCTGGCGTTCGGACAACTGGTGGAAGCGGGAGCAAGGCAATGACCGATGAAACGCATATCTTGCTCGCGCATGGCAATGGCGGACGTCTGATGCGGGAATTGATCGACGCCGTGTTCGTTCCTCATCTGGCAAATCCCTATCTGGATGTGCAAGCCGATGCGGCGACGGTACCGCATGGGGATGGAAGACTCATGTTGACCACCGATGCGTTTACGGTCCAGCCGCTTGAATTCCCCGGTGGCGACATCGGTACGCTCGCCGTTCACGGCACCGTGAATGACCTGGCAGTCGCCGGCGCCGTGCCGCTCTACATGACCCTGTCCATGGTGATAGAGGAGGGTTTCGAGGTTTCCAGGCTGGAGCGTATCGCAATGAGTATCGGGCGCGCCGCGCGTGAAAGCGGCGTTGCCGTTGTTGCCGGCGACACCAAAGTCGTGCGGCGCGGGGAGGGCGGCGGATTGTATATCGCAGCGACCGGCATCGGAATCCGAGCACGGGACAGACAGCTCGGCATGCGTGAAATACAGGCGGGAGACCGGATTCTTGTCAGCGGCCCGGTCGGCGACCATGGCATTTCGGTGCTGCTGGCACGGGAGGAATTCGGACTGGCAGGCGAAGTCCGTTCCGACTGTGCCAGCGTCCTCGGCCTGACGCGTGCACTGCTTCCATTGCCGGGACTGCGCTTCATGCGCGATCCGACGCGCGGCGGCCTGGCGGCCGTGCTGAACGAGTTATGCCGGGCAAGCTCGCTAGGCGTGGCATTGCACGAAGCGGCGATTCCCATCCGGCCGGCGGTGCGTTCCGTTTGTGAAATGCTCGGCTACGATCCGCTGTACCTGGCCTGCGAGGGCCGGGTCGTCGCCGTCGTCGCCAAACAGGACGTCGAAGCAGCCATGCGCGCGTGGCGGCAGCTACCGGAAGGGCAGGGCGCGGAAGTGATCGGTACCGTGACCGCCGGCCGGCCTTATGTCACCTTGCAAACCATCATTGGCGGTGAGCGCTTGCTGGACGAGCTGGAAGACGATCCCTTGCCGCGCATTTGTTAGGAAAGAATCAACCATGGATACCCAGCAATCCGCAGCACCGCTTTTCCTGCCGCGCGCACAACTGCAGAATCTGATCGATGCGTTGCATGACGCCGGTTTTCGTTGCGTCGGCCCGAAAACCAGGGACGGGGCCATTGTGTTCGATACGCTGCGCACGGCAACCGAGTTGCCGGTCGGCGTGCAGGATGCGCAGGAACCCGGTTCCTATAGGTTGAGGCATACCGCGAGTCCGCGCACGTTTGCCTGGGCCAATGGCCCGCAGGCCTTGAAGCCGCTGCTGTTTGCCCCGCGCGAGGTGTTGTGGCGCGCGAAACGGCGCGCAGATGGCGGCATCGAATTCTGTACCGACCTGCCGCAGGCAAAACCGCTTGCGGTGTTCGGTGTGCGTGCCTGCGACCTCGCCGCTTTGGCCATTTTGGATCAGCATTTCATGTACCAGGCACATGGCGCGTATCCCGATCCCTACTACGCGAAGCGCCGGGAAGGGTTGTTTCTTGTTGCCGTGAACTGCAGCCATCCGGCGTCCACCTGTTTTTGCGCGTCCACCGGGGATGGACCGCGTGCGCCGGGCGGCTTCGATATCGCGCTCGACGAATTGGAGGACGGCTTCCTGCTTGAGTGCGGCAGCACCCGTGCGCAAGCGATCCTGGCGAAGCTGACGCTGGCGCCGGCAACCGATGCCCGGATCGACGATGCAGGACGGCAGACGGATCAGGCGGTGCAACGAATGACACGCCGTTTACCGGGCCGCAATCTACGGAATGCACTGTTTTCCAATCTTGAGCATCCGAGATGGAATGACGTTGCCGAGCGTTGCCTTTCCTGCGGCAATTGCACCTCGGTCTGTCCCACCTGTTTTTGTCATGGCGAGTCGGAGCAGCAGCAAATCGACGGGAGTGAATCTTCCCACATGCGCGAATGGGATTCCTGTTTTACTCGCGGTCATAGCTATATCCACGGGCTCACGATCCGTCCGGACACGCGCACCCGCTACCGGCAGTGGCTCACGCACAAGCTCGGGAGCTGGCACGACCAGTTCGGGCGCAGCGGCTGCGTCGGCTGCGGCCGTTGCATCGCATGGTGTCCGGTCGGCATCGACATCACCGAGGAAGCGACGGCGATCTGCGGACGCAGCGGAGACGGGGCATGAATCCCTACCTGCCCTGTGAAGCGGAAATCATCGAGCGGGTGCAGGAATCGAGCACGATCTTTACGCTGCGCATGCAGTTGTGCGATCCGGCGAAGCGCGACGCTTACCGCTTTGCGCCGGGGCAGTTCAATATGCTCTACTTGTATGGCGTCGGAGAGGTACCGATCTCGATCGTGTCCGATCCGCAGGAGCCTGCGGTTCTGGCGCACACGATACGCGTCGTCGGCCGCGTCACGCGCGGCATGGCCGAACTGAAGGCGGGCGACCGCATCGGCCTGCGCGGACCATATGGGCGCGGCTGGCCGATGCAGGCAGCGCCGGGACATGATGTACTGATCGTCACCGGCGGGCTGGGATGCGCGCCGGTCGTGTCGGCCATCAATTATGTGATCATGCGCCGTACCTTGTTCGGCAAACTCACCATCATCCAGGGCGTCACGCATGCGGAAGACTTGCTCTGGCGCGATCGTTACGTATATTGGAATACCCTGCCTGGAACCCGGGTGCTGTTGTCGGCCGATCACGGCGGTGCCGTATGGCCCTGGCATGTCGGCCGGGTGACCGAAGTCTTTGGCGATGCGAAGATCGCCGCCGACCGCACCCTGGCGATGATGTGCGGCCCGGAAGGCATGATGCGCGCGAGCGTCAAGGATCTGATCGGACGCGGCGTGGCGGAGGACCGTATCTATCTCAGCATGGAACGCAACATGCAGTGCGCAGTCGGCCACTGCGGCCATTGCCAGTACGGCCCGGCCTTCGTTTGCCGCCAGGGCCCGGTGTTTGCCTATCCCGAAGTCAAGGCGCTGCTCGACGTGAAGGGGTTCTGATGAAGTCGAAACCGCCGAAACCACGCATTGCCGTCCACAAGTTCACTTCCTGCGACGGTTGTCAGCTCGCTTTTCCCAACCTGGGAGAAACGCTGGTTCAACTTGCCGACATCGTGGACATCGTACACTTTGCCGAGGCGGGGCCGCTGGGGTTCGACGAACATGTCGATGTTGCATTCGTGGAGGGCAGCATCTCGACGCCGCACGATCTGCAACGAATCCAGCAGGTCCGCAGCAACAGTACCTGGCTCGTGACGATAGGCGCTTGCGCCACCGCCGGCGGCGTACAGGCATTACGCGGCCTGGCTGACGCAAAGACATGGGTGGAAGGTATCTATGCCAGTCCGGAATATATCGACTCGCTCGCAACCTCCACGCCGATTTCCGAACACGTCAAGGTGGACCTGGAACTATGGGGTTGCCCGGTGAACGGCCGGCAGGTGCTGGGCGCGTTGCGAGCGCTCTTGTCGGGGGTGATGCCGCCTGAGGAAGAGGACAAGGTATGTCTCGAATGCAAGCGCAAGCAGACCGTGTGCGTGATGGTTGCGCACAATATTCCCTGCATGGGCCCGGTGACGCGCACCGGCTGCGGCGCGCTCTGTCCATCCTTCGGGCGCGATTGCTACGGCTGCTACGGGCCGGCGGAAAACTGCAATACCCAGTCGATGTCGCGCCGGCTGGAGGGAATCGGCCTGGTGCGGGAAGAGATCGCGCGGCGCTATCTGTTCATTAACAATGGCGCGCCAGTGTTCCGGCAAGCGGGACTCGCTGCAAAGGAGCCGGACGATGACTGAAAACCGCGAGGTGAGCATCCGTGTGCCGGTATTGGCACGGGTCGAAGGCGAGGGCGCGCTGGAGATCGACATCAAGGACGGACGCATCACCGACTTGAAACTGCGCATCTATGAACCGCCCCGTTTCTTTGAAAAATTCCTGGAAGGGCGCGCATACCACGAAGTGCCGGACATGGTGGCGCGCATCTGCGGCATTTGCCCTGTGGCGTACCAGATGAGCGCGGTCCATGCGTTGGAAGGCATTTTCGGCATCGACCCGGGACCTTGGGTGCGTGCGATGCGGCGCGTCA
>DASVLY010000610.1:0-5062 GCA_036384635.1 Noviherbaspirillum sp.
CAGCAACGCTAAAAAGACCTTGAGCAGGGTTCTAGTTTCGGTTTGGCCGGTCGCTCGAAGGCGATTGCGGCGTTGCAAATGCTCGTCGGGGGAGCCAACCCCGACTGCGCTTTGCGTCTTGCACTCGCCACCGATCAACTCGACCAACCCGAAAAATGAAGGTGGACGGACCACTAGGCGCAAACGCGCATGTGTACTGGCAATTACACAGGATAGCATGCGGCTGTGCTTGATAACACACGATAACAACTATTATCGAGACCTAAAAATAGAAATACCATTTGCTTCAAATTTCATTATTTATCATAATATTACGTATAACGTAATATGTTACTTAACTAGGAAAATATGGCTCGTCCCGGCATTCTTTATTCCAACGTCGCTCGTGCGGCCGCTAAACTGGTCGAGGACGGCAAGAACCCGACTGTCGACAGCGTGCGCCACGCGCTTGGCGGTACTGGCAGCAAGAGCACGATCGCGCCGCTCTTGAAGCGTTGGAAGACCGAGCAGCAAGAGACGGTCGCCACAGCCGAGGCCGGCTTGCCGGCGTCTCTCCTGCAAGCTGTCAAGGGGTTGTATCAGCATATGCAAGTCGAGTTGGCGCAGCGGCTCGATCAGGCACAACAGGAGTACGAACAAGGACTGCGCGCCGCAACTGAACGCGAAGAGAAATTACGCACCGAACTCCAGGCCATTCTTGAGGCAAAGGCTGCGCAAACCGGAGAACTGGAACAAACGCGCCAAGCACTGGCGCAGCTCCAGGCAACGTACCATGCCCAGAGCGTCAGGCAGGCTGCGGTCGATGCAGAAAACGCCGGCTTGCAGCAGCGCCTGGCTGACCGGGCTGCCGAGGTGGCGACGCTCGACCACCAACTCACGCAGGCACGTGCTCAGTTCGAGCACTATCAGGAAGCAACGGCAGCCCAGCGCTCCGAAGAGAAACAGGCGTACGAGCAGCGCATCGCTCGTCTCGAACAGGGCGTCACGGCTGGTCAGCGTCACATTGCCGCGCAGCAGACGACGATTGGCCAGCAAGAAGCGAAAATTGCTCATCTGACGGAAGAACGCGAACGCCAGAGGCAGGCGCTGCGCACGGCGCAGGAAGAACTGGCGGCCGTGTGTGTGGTGCGGGATCGATTGGCCGACCGGCTGGAATATGCGACCGCAGCGAAAGATAGCCTGATGACGCAGCTTGCGACTGCGCAGCAGCAAGTGACGGAGGCCCGCAGCGCATTGGCCGCCAAGGAGCGCGAAACGGAAATGCTGGCCGGGCAGTTGCGCCGGACCGAGGAGCGTGTCGCGCAACTGGCCGAGGAAAAGATTGCCTGGCTGCAGGAGCGCATCGCTCTCGAGCAGCGCACAGCATCTCACCTGTAACATCGATCATCGTCCCTTGCCGTTGCACTTGCAAGCGTACAGAACGCAGAATTGCCTATACTTAGAGCGGTACCTTCCTCCTATGGGGGGCGTTATGCAGGGCTATCAACTGCAGTTCTTTACCGAGCAGAACAAACGCCACGGACACCAGACGCTTTATGAATGGCTGGTGGAGACGGCGCGTGAACAGGAAATCCCCGGTGCGACCGTGTTCATGGGGGCGATCGGGTATGGCCACCAGCGGCGTTTGCACGCTGCGCATTTCTTCGAGCTCGGCGACCAGCCGGTCGAAATTGCGATGGTGGTGACTGCCGAACAGGCAGCGCGGCTGTTCGACGTTCTGAAGCGGGAGAACGTGCGCTTGTTCTACGTAAAAATCCCCGTGGAATTCGGCGAATCGGGCGAGCCCGTCACTTCATGAGCAAAATCAACGGCATCGAAGTATGCAGGAACAAGCTGAATTGCGGACACACTAAGTTTGAAATGTCCTCGGCTAATGGCTCGCAATCATGCATGCGCGCAGCAGCTTCACCAGCGAGGATTCTCGTTAAATTCGGCGGAGATCAGAAGAATGCAAAGACGCAAGTTCATGCTCGTTGCGGTATCGCTGGGGACAACTGGCTTGGCAGTGTCGGGCTGTACGACGACGGGAACAGCGGCCACCACCCCCGATACTGTCGCTGAATCGGCGCAACGGCGCAGTAAAATCGATGCGAGCGCCAGCAGTACGCTGGATCACCTGTACAACAATGTGAAGGGTTCGCGGACACTGGTCGCGAAAGCAAACGGTGTACTGATATTCCCTTCCGTGATTGCTGCCGGTCTTGGTATCGGCGGAGAGTACGGCGAAGGCGCGCTGCGTGCGCACGGCACGACGCTCGATTACTACAGCATTGCATCGGTATCGATCGGATTGCAGGCCGGCGCACAATCGAAGGCGATCATTTTCCTGTTCATGACGCAGGATGCGTTGAACAAGTTCCGCAGCTCCCAGGGGTGGGCGGTCGGTGTCGACGCTTCGGTTGCAGTATTGAAGGTAGGCGCGAACGGCGAACTCGACACCTCAAGCGCTACCGGGCCGGTGCTCGCGTTTGTGCTGACTAATGCCGGTCTGATGGCGAACCTGTCGCTGGAAGGAACGAAAGTCACGCGCCTGAAGAGCTGATCCGTTTTCTCTCGCAGCAGATGGCAATGGGCCTCACCCTGACCTCATCCGCGTTCGCCGCCGGCGGCGACATCCCCGCGATGTACACCTGCGACGGCAACGACATCTCTCCGCCGCTCTCCTGGTCCGGCATCCCGCCCGGGACGAACAGCCTGGCATTGATCGTCGACGATCCCGATGCACCCAACCCGGCGGCGCCGCAGCGCACCTGGGTGCATTGGGTGCTTTACAACCTTCCGCCCGATTGCAGCGGTTTGTCCGAGGGATTGCGCACGGGAGACCTGCCGCGTGGCGCGCGCGAAGGCCGCAATGACTGGCAGCGCACCGGCTACGGCGGCCCCTGCCCGCCCATCGGCTGCCACCGTTACGTGCACAAGCTGTATGCGCTCGATGCCATGTTGCCGGATCTGGGGCATCCCACCAAAAGCGCGTTGGAACAGGCGATGCAAGGCCATATGATCGCCAAAGCGGAACTGATCGGACTGTACCAGCGGTGATAACCCATTATTGTTTTGAACTGAAGGAGTCAGAAAATGAGCAAGGTCATCGGTATCGACCTGGGCACCACCAATTCCTGCGTCGTGGTGATGGAAGGCGGACAGCCGAAAGTCATTGAAAACGAGGAAGGTTCGCGCACCACGCCATCCATCGTCGCCTACATGGATAACGGCGAGATCCTGGTCGGTGCGCCGGCCAAGCGCCAGGCGGTCACCAATTCAAAGAACACGGTGTATGCGGTCAAGCGCCTGATCGGACGCAAGTTCGATGAAGCGGAGGTACAGAAGGATATCCACCTGATGCCGTACAAGATCATCCGCGCCGACAACGGCGATGCATGGATCGAAGTGCGCGGAACGAAACTGGCGCCGCCGCAGATCTCCGCCGAAGTCCTGCGCAAGATGAAAAAGACTGCCGAAGACTATCTCGGCGCAACCGTCACCGACGCGGTGATCACGGTGCCCGCCTATTTCAACGATTCGCAGCGTCAGGCGACCAAGGACGCGGGCCGCATCGCCGGCCTGAACGTGCAGCGCATCATCAACGAGCCGACCGCCGCCGCGCTCGCGTTCGGCCTGGATAAAACCTTGCAGGGCGACCGCAAGATCGCGGTGTACGACCTGGGCGGCGGCACCTTTGATATCTCGATCATCGAGATCGCCGATGTCGGCGGCGAAAAGCAGTTCGAAGTGCTGTCGACCAATGGCGATACCTTCCTCGGCGGCGAGGATTTCGACCAGCGCCTGATCAATTACGTCATCGATGAGTTCAAGAAGATCAACGGCCTCGACCTTGGCAAGGATGCAATCGCGTTGCAGCGGATCAAGAGCGCGGCCGAGCGCGCAAAGATCGAGCTGTCGTCGACACAGCAGACCGAGATCAACGAACCCTATATCGCGATGGCGGGCGGTGCGCCGCTGCACCTCAACATGAAGATCACGAGAGCGAAGCTGGAGTCGCTGGTCGAAGACCTGATCGAAAAGACCATCGCGCCCTGCCGCACCGCGATCGAGGATGCCGGCATCAAGGTCTCCGACATTGCAGATGTGATCCTGGTCGGCGGCCAGACGCGCATGCCGAAGGTGCAGGAAAAAGTGAAAGCCTTCTTCGGTCGCGAACCGCGCAAGGATGTCAATCCGGACGAAGCGGTGGCTGTCGGTGCGGCGATTCAGGGTTCGGTGCTGACTGGCGAGCGCAAAGACGTGCTGCTGCTCGATGTGACTCCGCTGTCGCTTGGCATTGAAACGCTGGGCGGGGTGATGACCAAGATGATCGAGAAAAACACCACGATTCCGACCAAGACCAGTCAGGTGTTTTCAACGGCGGACGACAATCAGCCGGCGGTAACCGTCAAGGTGTACCAGGGCGAACGTGAAATTGCGGATGCCAACAAGCTTCTGGGCGAATTCAACCTGGAGGGCATTCCGCCGGCCCCGCGCGGCGTCCCGCAAATCGATGTCACGTTCGACATCGACGCCAACGGCATCATGCATGTCAGCGCGAAGGACAAAGTCACCGGCAAGGAAAACCGGATCACGATCAAGGCCAATTCCGGCCTGACCGAATCCGAGATCCAGAGAATGCTGCGCGACGCCGAATCCCATTCGGACGAAGACCGGCGGCAGAAGGAAGTGATCGAAGCGCGCAATCAGGGCGATGCGCTGGTGCATAGGACGCGCAAGACGCTGCAAGAGCATGGCGACAAGTTCGGCGCCTCCGAGAAGGAAAAAGTGGAAGCGGCGATCAAGGACCTGGAAGAGGCAATGAAAGGCAACGACAAGTCGGCGATCGAATCGCGCATTGCGGCATTGTCGAGCACGGCGCAGAATCTGGGCGAAAAGATGTATGGCGAGCAGCAGGCGCAACAGGCGGCGAGCAGCGCGGCCGGTGCCGCAGGAGAGACGCCGCATGCGGCGCAGGATGACGTCGTGGATGCAGATTTTCGCGAGGTGAAGAAATAATCTTCATTTCCTCAAGCCGAAAACAAACTCAACTGCCTGGCTCGACGTCTCACGTCAAGCC
>DASVLY010000611.1:0-6321 GCA_036384635.1 Noviherbaspirillum sp.
CAACGAATGCATCAACCACATCCTGCCCGACTTCAAAACTGTCGGGGCCGATCGCCGGGCCAAGCCACGCAAGCATCTTGTTCGCGCCGGCATCGCGCATGCAGGCGATCGTGTTCTCCAGCACACCATGCGCGAGTCCGCGCCAGCCGGCATGTGCAGCACCGACCACCCTCCCGTGCGTGTCGCAAAACAGCACCGGCAGACAATCGGCAGTCTGGATCGCACATACCACGCCAGGCCGTGTCGCGATGCTGGCATCGGCTTGCGGCGGGACATTGCCGACATCGGCGGCATCGACCACGGTAACGCCATGCACTTGGGACAACCATGCAGGCTCCTCCGGCAACAAGTGGCGCAACAGCGCGCGGTTTTGCCTGACATGTTCCGGTTCGTCCCCTACATGCACACCCAGATTCAGTCCGCCGGCACCGCTGCCGTCGTCATATGGTGCACGACTGACACCTCCGCCGCGCACGGTGGACAATGCACCGACATTAGCCGGAGCATTAACCCAGTCAGGGACAAGGAATTCTGTAATCATCGGTTTATTCAGCAACGCTGGCGGCTATGCCTGCGCGTATCAGCAACCCGGAAAAATCTTCCGGCAACACAGCTTGCCACTCATGGAGCTTGCCGGATTTCGGATGGTTCAGCCCCAGCCGGAATGCATGCAAGGCCTGGCGCGCAAATACCTGTGCCAAATGCGGCTTGCCGTACAGCGGATCGCCAACCAGCGCAAACCCGATTGATGCCATGTGAACACGGATCTGGTGCGTGCGCCCCGTTTCCAATTGACAGCGCAGCAGACTCACGGCGCGCCCATCCAATGCCCCCGTCGCCAGCCGCTGATAATGCGTGACTGCCGGCTTCGCGCTTTCATGCCCGGACACCGCCATCTTGATGCGGTCGCGCGGATGCCTGGAAATCGCCGCATCGATCCGGCCACTGATCTGCGGTATGCCCCATACCAGCGCCAGGTATTCGCGCTTGACGCTGCGTGCCTGCAACTGCCGTACCAGGTCGGTCTGCGACTGCAGTGTTTTCGCGACCACCATCAGTCCGCTGGTCTCCTTGTCCAGACGATGCACAATACCTGCGCGCGGCACACCCGCAATTGCCGGAAAGTGATGCAACAAACCATTGAGCAAGGTACCAGACCAATTGCCTGCCGCCGGATGCACCACCAGTCCCGCCGACTTGTCAATGACCAGAATCGACGCATCTTCGTGGACAATCGGCAGCATCATCGGTTCCGGCTTGTACGCCTGGTCTTCCGGCGCGGCCTGGGGCCGGACGGCAATTGTTTCATCGCCGAGCACAGTTGTTTTCGCACGTGCCGGCTGCCCTTCGAGGGTCACATGGCCGGCCTCTATCCATTGCTGCAAGCGGCTGCGCGAATATTGCGGGATCAGCGTCGACAATACCTTGTCGAGCCGCATGCCGCAGAATTCAGAAGTGAGGCTCAAGGTGATCGTATCGTGCTCGTGCAGATCATCTTCATCTGCCTCCTCGATCTCCGGCTGGTGCGGGTTTTTATTCAGAATCGGGTTATCGGCTGGCATCGAGGCAAGGTCCATCGGCTATAATCAATATCTTGTTCAGATGTATTCTTGCAAACGTCATGCAAAAAAAATCCTTGAAATTCGCTGCCCTTGTGCTCGCGCTCTCCGTGTCTGCATGCGGCATGCTGCCGGAGAAGACTGACGAAACCAAGGATTGGTCAGCCGCCAAATTATACTCGGAGGCCCGCGACGAATTATCGGCCGGGAATTATGAAAAGGCGATCCAGTATTTTGAAAAACTGGAATCGCGCTACCCGTTCGGTACTTATGCCCAGCAGGCGCAGATGGAAATCGCGTACGCAAACTATCGCGTGGGCGACCAGGCTCAGGCACTGGCGGCAGTGGACCGTTTCATCAAGCTGCATCCGAACCATCCCAATGTCGATTACATGTACTATCTGCGCGGACTGATCAACTTCAGCGGCAATGTCGGCTTTCTTGATTTCCTGACCAAGCAGGACCCGAGCGAACGCGATCCGAAGGCCACGCGCGAAGCATTCGACGCGTTCAGGCAACTCGCGGAACGCTTCCCGAACAGCGTTTACACCAAGGATGCGATTGCGCGCTTGAAGTATCTGGTCAATGCGATGGCGCAGTACGAAGTGCATGTGGCGAATTATTATTATCGTCGCGGTGCTTACCTGGCTGCGGCCAACCGCGCACAGACGGCAATCAGCCAATACCAGAATACGCCGGCTGTCGAAGAAGCCTTGTTCATCATGGTGCGCGCATACGACGCAATGGGCCTGACCGACTTGCGCGACGATGCAGAACGCGTGATGCAGAAGAACTTCCCGAACAGCGTGTATTTCAAGGGTGGGCAAAACAAGAGCGATCCCTGGTGGAAGATCTGGTGAAAAAAGCCTCGCGTTGCGAGGCTTTTTTATATTGGAATTCATTTCATAATTCGATTTTCGAGTTCTGCCGAGCCGATCGGAGGCGAGTGCAAGGTGCAAACCACAGCGATAGCGGGTGCTATCGCGCGGATTTGCAACGCTGCAATCGTCTTCGAGCGACCGGCAGAACCCGCAAATTGGGCTGCGACGGACCACTAGTCAACGATCCGTCGCCGGAACAGCCAGCAGTGCTCGCTCGATCCGGCAGCATCGAATGCGTAGCCTTCCGCATCGAAGGCTTTCAGCTTTTCAGGCTGCGTGATGCGATTCACCGCAGCGTAGCGCGCCATCAGTCCGCGCGCGCGTTTTGCATAAAACGAAATCACCTTGTATTTGCCGCCCTTCCAGTCTTCGAATACCGGTGTAATCACTGGCGCATTCAAGCGTTTTGGCTTCACCACCTTGAAGTATTCTTCGGACGCAAGATTGACCAGTGCTTTCGACTTTTGCGCCGCCAGCGCCTGATTGAGCGCATCGGTCACCAGTTCGCCCCAGAATGCATACAAATCCTTGCCGCGCGGGTTCGCAAGGCGGGTGCCCATTTCCAGCCGATAGGGCTGCATCAGGTCGAGCGGACGCAACACGCCGTACAAGCCGGATAAAATGCGAATATGGGATTGCGCATAATCGAACTGCGCGGCACTCAACGAAGGTGCGTCCAGTCCCTCATACACATCGCCATTAAATGCGAGAATCGCCTGCTTCGCATTCTCTGTGGTGAACTTCGGAGACCATGAAGCGTAACGCCCGACATTCAGCACAGCCAGTGCATCGGAAATTTGCATCAGACTGCCGATCTGTGCCGGCGACAGTTGCTTGAGCGTCGCGATCAGTTCGGCGGAATGCGCGATGAAATCCGGCAAGGTATGAATGTCTGTGGTAGGCGGAGTGTCGTAGTCGAGCGTTTTGGCAGGCGATAAAGCAATTAACATGAAACTTAGTCAGGATAAATATAACGCGGCAATGATACCGAAGCGCATTGTAATCGACACCAATGTCTGTCTCGATCTGTTCGTATTCCGTGACCCGCGCTGGGCCGCGCTGCACGCCGCGCTCAGGAAGCGCAGCATCGAAGCGGTCACACGGAACGACTGCAGGATGGAGTGGCTGGCGGTGCTGGAATACCGGCACCTGCCTCTGGATGCGGATTCGCGACCGCTGGCTGCGGCCGAATTCGACGCGCTCATTACCTGCCTCGACACACAAACACTGCGCCCGCGCGCCGAAGTCCCGCTGCCGGTATGCCGCGATCCTGACGACCAAAAATTCCTTGAACTGGCGCGCGACGCCGATGCGCAAGTCCTGATCACGAAAGACAAGGCGCTGCTGAAGCTGGCCAGGAGAACCGTGCGCGCCGGATTATTCGGGATTATTACGCCGGAAGCCTGGCAGCCGATCGATGCCGCGTCGTAGTTAAAATGCACATTCTCTCCCCCAGTCTATCAACCTGAACATGCCAGCCCCCTTCACTCCTTCCTCATTGCCGTCGAAACTGCCCAACGTCGGCACTACGATCTTCACCGTCATGTCGGCATTGGCTGCAGAAAAAGGCGCGGTCAACCTCGGTCAGGGCTTTCCCGATTTCGATTGCGATCCGGCGCTGGTCGACGCAGTGATGGCGGCGATGAAAAGCGGCCATAACCAGTATCCGCCGATGGCAGGCGTGCCGGTGCTGCGCGAAGCGATTGCCGCCAAGATCGGAAAAATCTATGGCCATGCATACGACGCCGCGATGGAAATTACCGTGACCGCCGGTGCAACGCAGGCAATCCTGACTGCGATCCTGTGCTGCATACATGCCGGCGATGAAGTGATCGTGATCGAGCCGGTCTATGACAGCTACATACCGGCGATCGAACTGGCCGGCGGCAAGCCGGTGCCGGTACAGATGGAGGTGGGGCCGAACGGCTATTCGGTACCATGGGAAAAAGTCGCGGCGGCAGTAACGCCACGCACCCGCTTGATCATGATCAATTCGCCGCACAACCCCACTGGTTCCGTGCTGCGTACAGCGGATATCGATGCCCTTTCCTGCATCGTGCGCGGCACCGATATCCTGATCCTGTCCGACGAAGTCTACGAACACATGGTGTATGACGGTGTGCGCCATGAGTCGGTATGCTGCTATCCCGAACTGGCGGCACGTTCCTTCGTCATCTCCAGCTTCGGCAAGACCTATCACGTCACCGGCTGGAAGGTCGGCTATGTCGCCGCACCGGCCGCGCTCACTGCGGAATTCCGCAAGGTCCATCAATTCAACGTATTTACCGTCAACACGCCGACGCAGCATGCGCTGGCACACTATATGGCCGACCCCGCCCCCTATCTGGAGCTGCCCGCGTTCTATCAGAAAAAGCGCGACTTGTTCCGCGACGGCTTGGCGTCGACCCGTTTCAGGCTGCTGCCGTCCGATGGCACCTATTTCCAGTGCGTCGATTACTCCGGAATCTCTGCCATGCCGGAAGCTGATTTCGCCAAGTGGCTCACCACCGAGATCGGGGTAGCCGCGATTCCGGTATCCGCTTTCTACAGCCAGCCAAAGGAATCCGGCATTGTGCGCTTTTGTTTCGCGAAAAAAGACGAAACCCTGCACACTGCACTGGAAAGGCTTGCCACGCTATAGAAATCTTTTTATGCTGCCCTTAAGCAATGAATGAAGTTCGCCGATAATACAAATGGAGCAGAAAGTACCGTCCATATGAAGGCCGGACCGGAAACAACGCTTATTTATAAGGCCGGCAATCTGAACCAGCTCAAAGCGGAGGTAGTCGATGGACCAGAAACACCTCACCTTGTCGGACTTCATGATCGGCCAGCCCTTGCCTTGGGATGTATACGGGGAAGGCGATCAATTGCTGTTGAGTCGCGGGCAAATCATCCATTCGGTGCAGCAACTGGAAGCGCTGCTTGAACGCGGCCTGTACATCGACCGCAGCGTGGCTGACCGCATGGCGCAGACACAAGCGAAAAACGATCGCCCGGTTCACAGGAAGACGGAAGTCCGTTCAGCGCTACGCCTGATCAATATGGCCCACAAGCGGCTGGAACGGGTGCTCTACAACCTCGCCAACGAACCCGATGCGCAGGACAAGATCGTCGAAGTCGCAAGGGTACTCACCAACGCAGTCGAGATCAATTCCGATATCGCATTAGCCAGCGTCCTGCTGAACCAGGATGCAGCCAATTACGCAGTAAGGCACTGCGTCGATACCGCGATCGTTGCCCTGGCAGTCGCGCATGCGATGAAAAAAACGCCGGCCGAGATCGAAACCATCATGGCGGCGGCGCTGACGATGAATGTCGGCATGCTGCGCCACCAGGACCAGTTGGAAATCAAGCAGGAACCGCTGAACGAGAAAGAAACCGAAGTTATCAGAAACCATCCTCAGGAATCCGTAAAGCTGCTGCAGCAGGCTGGAATCACCCATCCGGAATGGCTGTCCTATGTATTGCTGCATCATGAAAACGAAGACGGCAGCGGTTATCCGGGAGGCAAAGGGGGCAGCGAGCTTCCGCAAAACGCCAAGCTCCTGGCAATGGCCGACCGCTATTGCGCTGCCGTCGTCCATCGCAAATATCGCAAGACCCTGATGCCGAATGTGTCGATGCGCGATGTGTTGATGGCCGGCGGCAAACCCAGCGACCCGATGCTCGCGGCCTATTTCATCAAGGAGCTGGGAACTTATCCGCCGGGTAGTTTCGTCCGCTTGCAAAACGAGGAAATCGCGGTAGTGACCCGGCGCGCGACGGCTGACACGGCACCCGGTGTGCATGCGTTTATCGGTCCGCGCAATGCGGCGCTTTCCTTCCCGCTGCAGCGCGAAACAATCAAGAAAGCGTTCGCCATCCGGGAAGCTGTTTCC
>DASVLY010000612.1:0-2852 GCA_036384635.1 Noviherbaspirillum sp.
CGTGCGCCTGAACCCGCAGGACCTGGAACTGGTTCGGCAAGCGCCCGATTTCGCATCGCTTGACCAACAAGCCGCACTGCGGGCGGACGCGTCGATCAGAGCAGGCGGCTGCATTGTCGAAAGCGATGGCGGCAGCCTCGATGCGCGGTTGGAAACGCAGCTTGCGCGCTTGCGCGAAACGCTGCTGTCGGTTCGCGCAAGCTGCAGCGGCGACGGAGGCGGTGTCTGATGCAACGCTACCTGGACGCCATCCGCCATGCAGAGCTGGTGCGCCGCACCGGGAGGGTCATCTGCATTTCCGGTCAGAGCATCGAGGCCGTCGGACCGGATGCCACCATCGGAGAGGTATGCGAAGTCGCGCCGGGTTACGCGCAAGACAAGCTGATGGCGGAGGTGGTCGGAGTCAAACCCGGACGGGTGATCTTGATGCCCTACGGCGAATTGCGCGGCGTGGGAAGCGGCAACGAAGTGGTGGCGACCGGAGTGCATCCGCGCATGCCGGTCGGCGACGGGTTGCTGGGGCGCGTCGTCGATGCCTTCGGTGTGCCGCTTGACGGCGGCCCGCCACCAAAGGCGTCCGGCGCACGGCCGCTGCACGCGATGCCGTTGAATCCGCTGACGCGGCCGCGCATTTCCGACCTGATCGAAACCGGAGTGCGCGCAATCGATTGCCTGCTGCCGCTCGGACGCGGCCAGCGCATGGGCATTTTCGCCGGCAGCGGTGTCGGCAAGAGCACTTTGCTCGGCATGCTGGCCAGAGATGTGAAAGCCGATATCAACGTCATCGCGCTGATCGGCGAGCGTGGCCGCGAAGTGCGCGAATTCATCGAAAAACACCTGGGCACCGAAGGATTGAGGCGCAGCGTGGTGGTGGTCGCCACCTCCGACCAGCCGGCGCTGGTGCGCAACCGCGCGGCCTACGCCGCCACGGCGATTGCCGAGCATTTCCGGGATCAGGGAAAGCAGGTCTTGCTGATGATGGACTCGGTGACGCGATTCGCGATGGCGCGGCGGGAAATCGGCCTGGCCGCAGGCGAACCGCCGACGGCGCGCGGCTACACGCCCTCGGTGTTCAATGAAATCCCGGCCCTGTGCGAGCGTTGCGGCGCGACCGACTCGGGAGGGTCGATCACCGCGCTGTACACGGTGCTGGTCGAAGGCGACGACTTCAACGAACCGATCTCGGACATCGTGCGCGCCACGCTCGACGGCCACATCATGCTGTCGCGCGACCTGGCGCATGAAGGGCATTTCCCCGCAATCGACGTGCTCCAGAGTATCAGCCGCCTTGCGAACGACCTGGTGAGCCAGGAAGACCGGCAACTGATGTCCTCCGTGGTGGAGGCGCTGTCGGTGTATGAGCGCAACCGCCAGATGGTCGACATGGGAGCCTATCGTGTCGGCAGCAATCCGGCTGTCGATCATGCATTGCAAGTCTTCCCGGCGATCAGGAACGTGTTGCGTCAGTCGATCCTGGAATCGACATCGCGGCAGGACGCCATGTCGCGCCTGCGCAATGCGCTGGGAGGAGGTCATCCATGAGCCGCAACGGCAGATTCCGCTACCCGCTTGAACCGGTGCTGCTGACGCGGCAATGGGACCTCGATGCGCTGCTGCTCGAACTGAATCAGGCGAATGAGGCATTATCGAAGCTGAGGAATGAATGCGCCGCCGTGCAGGACAAAATCGATTCCTGCACCGGCGAATGGAAAAACCGTGCAGACACGGCGCTCACCGTCGACAGCTTCGCGGTGTTGACGAACTACCTGCAAGACCTTGCGAAGCAGCGCCTGCGCGTGGAACAGGAGATTGCACAGCAGGAGCAGGAGCGGGATGCGCTGATCGAACGGGTGGTTGCCGCCCGGCGCGGCGTGGATGCGGTCGAGCAGCACCGCGACGAAATGAAGGCGGAATTCGTCAGACAACGCCTGAGCCAGGATTTCAAACTTGCGGACGACCATTGGTCGACGCTTCAGACTCGCATGGAAAAGCATGACAGCCAATCTTGATATAACAGGGGCCTATGGCGGCAGCTTGCCGGCGCGCGCGCAGCGTCAGATGGAGTCGTTGCGCCATGGCGGATGGATGCTGGAACTGGAGCGCGCATTGCTCGCGCTGAATGCAGACAAGGATGCCGGGCTTAACGGACCGGATAACGGCGAAGAACGCATGTGCGCTGCCGATGCTCGGCAAGAGGCCGATGCCGGACGCGATGCAGGCGCGGCGGACGCTGCGCCCCCCATCGGCGCGGCAGCAGCGGATTCCTCCTCGCCACAAGCAGCCAACGCCGCTCGCCGCACACAGGCCGATGAGCCCGCATACGAACGAGCCTCGGACTGGCTGCGCAAGCGGGAAGGCGAAATGCCGCCGGCGGCAGGACCGCAGTATGTGCCGGATGTATTCGGCGGCGTCATGCAGCAGACGGATCAACCGTATCCGTTCCCTGTTCTGTACGCCACGCCATTGCAGCCGCGCGATGAAGGCCCGGCGCCGGACATGGTGAAAACGCAGCAGACCGATGTACCGGCAAGGCCGGCCACAGGAACGATAGTTCGAGCCGCCCCTATGCGCGGCGAGGCGAACAGCGAGGCTGCTTCCCAGGCCGAAGACACGGCGCAAGCAAACGACACGCAGCAGGCGGCCGATTTACCGGAAGAACATCAGCCATACGCGCAAAGGAAATTGCATCTCTATCACGGAACGGACGGCGTGCATGCATGGATTCGCGATGCCGAACTGGCAGAATTCCAGGCGCGCTCGATCGCCTCGGCATTGAACGGCGAGTTGAACAGTTCCGGCCTGAAGCTGACGGCATTAACCTTGAATGGAAAAAAAGTGGCAAACCTGTTTCA
>DASVLY010000613.1:0-1891 GCA_036384635.1 Noviherbaspirillum sp.
CGCGGCTGCAGGAACTCGATCATGCGAAGACCGAATTCTTTGCCAACGTATCCCATGAATTTCGCACACCACTGACTTTGTTGCTTGGCCCCATCGAAGATTTGATGGGACAGTCCCCTCCCCCTTCGGAATTTGCGCCGAACAGCAGAGTTTTACTAGAAATCGCTTACCGCAATGCATTACGGCTCCTCAAGCTGGTAAACACTTTGCTGGATTTTTCCAGGATCGAAGCCGGTCGCGCCGCTCCAGTCTGGGAAGCAATCGATCTTGCTCCGTTTACAGCGGGGCTGGCAAGCAGCTTTCAGTCATTGTTTGAACAGGCAGGGCTGGAACTGGTGGTGGATTGCCCGCCATTGCCGCAGCCGGTTGAAGTCGACCGCAGCATGTGGGAAAAAATCGTCCTGAACCTCATTTCCAATGCGTTCAAATTCACTTGGCGGGGGCGCATTGAGGTCCGGCTGCGAGCTGTGGGAGGAAAAGCGGAACTTGCCGTCATTGATACCGGTATCGGGATCCCGACGCATGAACTGCCTCGCCTCTTCGAGCGTTTCCATCGGATCGAGGGCGCGCATGGCCGCACCTATGAAGGTAGCGGCATCGGCCTTGCACTCGTCAAGGAGCTGGTTCATCTGCATGATGGCGACATCCGCGTCACGAGCGAACCGGGCCACGGCAGCTGCTTTATCGTAAGCATTCCGATGGGTATTACTCATACCGTTGGTGCCCTTTCTGCCGAAGCAGCCGAACAAGTGCCTCCTGAGCTCCGTTCACTGGCGCTTGCATTCGTGGAAGAAGCATTGCAATGGATGCCCGACGTCTCGGACAGCGCGCCACGCGAACTCTCATCTGCCAAGGGACGACGCGGCCGTATTGTGGTGGCCGACGACAATACTGACATGCGCGCCTATATCAAGCGCTTGCTTGAAGATGTCGGTTACGACGTAGTCACCGCAACCAATGCGCAAGCTGCTCTGGCGATCTGTACGGCCTTCCCGCCCGATCTTCTGTTAAGCGACATCATGATGCCCGGAATGGATGGCTTCGCCCTGCTGCAGCACATCCGTGCGCATAACAATACAGCCGGCTTGCCGGTCATCCTGCTGTCCGCTCGAGCCGGAGAGAAAGCACGCATTGAAGGCTTATCCTCCGGCGCCGACGATTACCTGATCAAACCGTTTCCCGCCAGGGAACTGGTGGCGCGCGTGGAAGGCATGATCCGGCTTGCACAGACGCGACAGGAGGCGCAGGAAGCAACGCGCAGACTTGCGGAGGAAATCGAAGATCTGTATGACAACGCGCCGTGCGGCTACCACTCTCTAGATGCAGAAGGCGTCATTACGCGCATGAACAAAACCGAACTGACGTGGATCGGCTATTCCGCGGCGGATGTGATTGGCATAAAGCGCTTTGCGGACTTGCTGACCCCGGCCAGCCGCGACATGTTCGAGGAGGATTTCCGCCACTTAAAGCAAGAAGGCTTTTTTCATGACCACGAATACGATCTCGTCCGGCGCGACGGCAGCATATTGCCGGTATTGGCCAGCGCCAGCACCATCCGGGATTCGAACGGCCGCAACGTGTTGAGCCGCATTACTGTATTCGATTACACCGAGCGCCGGCGCACTGAAGAAAATCTGCGCCAGGCTGCCGCGGTATTTTCCAATACCAATGAAGGCATTATTGTCACTGATCACGAACAACGCATTATTGCCGTCAATCGCGCGTTCTCCCGTATCACTGGATTCGAGCCCGAAGACGTGCTCGGCAGCACACCGCACTTGCTGCAGTCCGGACGGCACGATGAGTCGTTCTATGAAAACATGACGCAGATGTTGGCTTCCACCGGCCAGTGGCAAGGCGAGATATGGAACCGGCGCAAGGACGGCGAAAT
>DASVLY010000614.1:0-2785 GCA_036384635.1 Noviherbaspirillum sp.
CCCGGCTGCCGGACGAACGCAGCTTGATGGATGCCATATTGACCACCGCGGATCAGGCCGCCGACTGGTTTTATTCAAGGCGCGGCGGCAGTAATTCCGAGATGTAAGAACCTGTTCAACCTGTTCAGGATCTCGTTCAACGGGCGTGATCCTGAACAGGTTCTCAATCTTTATCCGGATACTTCCGGCCGTATTACCGTGCAGTTTCCTTATCCGGCACTTAGGGTCCGCACTGCGGCGCGTCACATGCCTTGCGTCGCATCCGGCGATGGCCGCCAAATTGCACAACTTATTCCTGCTGCACAGGTCAGTCCCTCACCCAAAGGCCAAATTATTGGCTATTGGAAACAGCGGCGATCACACTTCCGGTTTTCTGATTGATCCAGGGAACATTGTGCCCGCTTCTACTTCTAAGGAACATCTTCATTCCCGGTTCTATAGCTCGATGGAAATATCGAAAGACGTGAACGTGGGCAATTCAAATCGCTTTGCGTGCGACGCTTGCGCAAACCATCCGAAAACAGCTGCATCTCTTCAAGAGCAGCCCAACAAAAGATTGTTTTTTTATGGCACAAAGTGTCCACAATGAAGGCAAGTCCTTGTCCAAGCAAAAAATACTTCTCGTCAATGATCATTCCGCCAGTCTTTTTGCGCTGCAGACCTTGTTGATGCGCGGTCCGCAAGCCGACGAATATGAAGTGGTAACCGCCACCTCGGGCGCGCAAGCGTTGCGTGAAGTGCTGAAGCAACAGTTCGCGGTGATCTTGCTCGACGTCAGCATGCCCGGGATGGACGGTTTTGAAACGGCGGCCACCATTCATTCGCATCCGCGTTCGGCATCGGTGCCCATCATTTTCATTACCGCCCACTATGCGGACGAGATCCACCGCTTGAAAGGCTATCAGCACGGCGCTGCCGATTACCTCGTCAGCCCGGTGATTCCGCAGATTTTGTACAGCAAGATCGGCGTCTTCATCGAACTCGCGAAAAAGAATCTGCAGCTGCAATGCCAGAAAGAAGAGCTGGCCGAACTCAATCGCAATATGCAACAGCAGCAATTGCAGGATTTAAAACGCATCAACGCTGCGCTGCAGAGCGAAATCGTCGAGCGCCGCCAGGCCGAGCGGCGTGCGAAAGACCTTGCGACCAGGGATGCGCTGACCGGCCTCATGAACCGCCGCTCGCTGACCGAGCACCTGGAGCACGCGATCGTACGCGCTTCGCGTCAGGGCGAACGGCTGGCATTGTTGTTCCTGGACATGGACAAGTTCAAAAGCATCAACGACACGCTCGGGCACGATGCCGGCGATGAGCTGCTGCAGCAGATGGCCGAACGTATCCGCAGTTCGGTGAGAAGCGCCGACATGGTCGCGCGACTGGGCGGCGACGAATTCGTGGTGCTGATGGAAAACCTGCCGTCGTACAGCGCGGCAGCCGAGGTCGCGAAAAAAATCGCGAAGGCCTTCGACAAGCCGTTTCACATCAAGTCGCAGCACATCAAAGCCTCGGTAAGTATCGGCATCAGCCTGTTTCCGCAGGATGGCATCTCGGTGCATGAATTGATGCGCAACGCCGACCTGGCGATGTACCACGCCAAGCAGGAGCGGCGCGGCGGCGTGCAGTTCTTTCATCAGGAATTCAATGCGCGCATGGTCGAGCGCAGCCGGTTGGAGCACGAGTTGCAGCATGCGCTCGAACACGATGAATTCGAGCTGTATTACCAGCCGAAGGTGGAAGCCGCCTCAGGCCGTATGGCCGGCGTCGAGGCGCTGTTGCGCTGGCATCATCCGCGCCTGGGCTTGATCAGCGGCGGCCAGTTCATGCAGGTGGCCACCGACAGCGGGCAGGTGGTGCCGATCGGCGTCTGGGTAATCGAGGCCGCCTGCGCGCAGGCGCGCGACTGGCAGGAAGCGGGGCTGACGTTTCCGAATCTGCCGATTGCGGTCAATATCGCGATCCCGCAACTCTATGCGGACTTGCCGGAAGTGATCGAACGTGCGCTCAACCGGCACGACGTGCCGCCGTCCTCGCTGCAACTGGAGATCACCGAATCGCTGGTGATCGACGATGTCGACAAGGCGACCGCAGTGCTGCGCCAGATCAGCGACAGCGGCATCACGATCGCGATCGACGATTTCGGCACCGGCTATTCCTCGTTGTCGGTGTTGAAGTCGCTGCCGATCGATATCCTCAAAATCGACCAGTCCTTCGTGCGCGACCTCGGCAAGGACCTGGGCGACCATGCGATCGTGAGCGCCATCGTCAACATGGCGCGCGCCCTGGCGCTGCGCGTGGTGGCCGAGGGCGTGGAAACGCAGGAACAGCTCGACATCCTGCAGCAGCTCGGCTGCGACGAGCATCAGGGATATTTTTACAGCAAGCCGCTGCCGGCCAAGATGCTGGTTGAGCGCTTTCTGCAGGCGAGCAGCGCGTAATCCCCTCTTCTTTCAATCGCAAAGGACGAACCACCATGGATATGCGATCCGAGACGGCAGATGAACTCGATGTGAAGCTCTTGCTGGAGACGTTGAGGTCGTTGAAGAAAGGCGATTTTTCGATTCGCCTGCCGTCCGACTGGACCGGCCTCGCAGGCAAGATCGCCGACACCTTGAACGACATCATTGAAACCAACGCGCAGATGGCCGAAGGCATTACCAACGCCAGCCGCATCGTCGGTCGCGAGGGCCATCTCGGGCACCGCGCCTCAGTGCCGAATGTATCGGGCGGCTGGGCCAGCATGGTCAATTCGGTCAATACCTTGATCGACGACCTCGTGCGGCCGACC
>DASVLY010000615.1:0-2394 GCA_036384635.1 Noviherbaspirillum sp.
GGCATGGAGCCGGGATTGGCAGGCGTGAGCTTCAGCCAAGTATTGGCCTCGCCATCGCCGCGGCAAATCTCCATGCCCGCCTTCTTCGCGATATGGATCATGACCTGGTTGGATGACAGGCAATGCATATAAAGCGTATCGACATCTTCGTTGCGACAGCGGATCGCCGCCCGCTCGAACAGCTTGCTGCCGATCCCCATGCCGCGCGCCGATGCCGATACCGACAGGCCGAACTCGGCAATACGTGCCTTGACTGTGGCTTCGCGCAATACCGGCATCGCCTCCCTCGCGACAAAGATGAGGTGACCGACGCCGACCAGTTCCAGATTGGAGCCGTACACGCCGAATACTGTGTCGCGCGAAAAATCCAGTATCTGCACATAGCGGGTAATCATTGCATCGGAAAATGCTCTGCCAAAGCGCAGCAGCCGATCTTTGTCGTCCAATGCAAGGAAATGCATCAGCAAACGGCGGCGATCACGTTCCGATAATTCCTTCACGCGCACCGGCGGCTTCTCGGCGCCGTGGGACTGATCGAAAGTCATTGCAACCACAGAAGAAAAATCCGCAGCCGGGAAATAGGTTGATTTCATGATGAAGTCCTTCCTATAAAACCGCGCACGATTGTGCAACGCACAATTCCATTTTAGGCGATATGGCGAGGCAGTTATATCGGCTGTGTTTTAAAGGCCGTCGATTTGATGACAATCAACATAGCCTTCTGATTTTTCTACTTTGAGTGTGACATAAAACCCACAATTGTTGGCCTCCGGACAGAAATAAGCGCCTGCGCTGGGCGATCATGCCCGCACAAGTTCGCGGCACCTCAGCCAATCCCCGGCAAGATCCTCGTCCGTCCTTCCCACTCCGGATATTTTTTCATCATCAGGTCGCGTTCGAACTGCTCGGCCGGCACCGGCTGCGACAGGTAATACCCCTGTAGCAGGTCGCACGACTGATCACGCAAAAAGCGCAACTGCGACTCGGTTTCCACGCCCTCTGCAACCACATCCAGGCGCAAGCTGTGCGCCAGTGCGATGATGCCGGTGACAATGGCCGCATCGTCCGCATCATGCGGCACATCGCGTACGAACGAACGGTCGATCTTGATGATATCGACCGGGAAACGCTTCAGGTAGGACAGCGATGAATAGCCGGTGCCGAAATCGTCGATCGACAGCCGCACGCCGAGCCCGCGCAGGCGGTGCAGCGCTTCAAGCGTATCCTGCGCATTTTCCATCAGCGTGCTTTCGGTAATCTCCAGCTCCAGCATTCCCGGGAGCAAGCCGGTATCGGCCAGCACCTCTTCGACCGTCGCCGTGAAATTCTTGCGCAACAACTGCTTGACCGACAGGTTCACTGCAATACGCACCGGCGGCAGTCCGGACTGATACCAGCGCTGTGCCTGCATGCAGGCGGTGCGCAGCACCCACTCGCCTACTATGTTGATGAGGCCGGTTTCCTCCGCCAGCGGGATGAACTCGGCCGGCGACACCATGCCGCGCGTCGGATGGCGCCAGCGCACCAGCGCTTCGGCGCCAACCACTTCACCGGTATCCAGGCGCGCCTGCGGCTGATAGAACACTTCCAGTTCATTACGCTCGATGGCGCGCCGCAGATCGTTCTCCATACGCACATGCTCGGAGATCGAGTGCTCCATCGACGCCTCGAAGAACTGGAAGCCGCTATTGGTCTTCTTCGCGCGGTACATTGCAGTGTCGGCATGCTTCAAGAGCGTGCCGACGTCGGTCGCGTCATGCGGATACATCGAGATGCCGACACTGGTGCTGACGAAGATGTCGTGGCCGTCGATCTGGAACGGCGTCGACAGCGCGCGGCAGATGTTCTGCGCGGCAGTCACCGCCGCATTCGGTCCGACTACCTCTGCCAATACCACGGTAAATTCGTCGCCGCCCAGACGGGCGACGCAATCGGCATCGCGCACGGAACGCCGGATGCGCTGCGCGACTGCAATCAACAGGCGGTCGCCCACATCGTGGCCAAGCGTGTCATTGACATTCTTGAAGCGGTCGAGGTCAAGAAACAGTACCGCCACCCCCTCGCCTGCTACGCGAGCCTGCTCGATGCGGCGTCCGAGCTGTTCCATGAACAGCGCGCGGTTGGGCAAGCCGGTCAGCAATTCGTTGTAGGCGAGATGGCGGATGCGCTTCTCGGCCTGGTTCGCCTCGATAATACGGCGCACGCGCTGCGACAGCACCGCGAAATGGATCGGCTTCGGAATATAGTCTGAAGCACCGGCGGCGAACGCACGTTCGACCGACGTATTGTCTTCCAGCGCGGTGATCATCAGGACCGGTATTGAACGGCCTTCCGGCAGCGCCTGCACGCGCGCGCAGCCGGTGAAGCCATCCATTATCGGCATCACCGCGTCCA
>DASVLY010000616.1:0-2087 GCA_036384635.1 Noviherbaspirillum sp.
TACAATCGCATTGGCTTTGCATCCGTCGAGGCTTCGGACAGCGCGTTGTGCGCTAACAACTCCCTAGGAGACTTCCCGTCAACTCCCGGCGCATAGTGCTTTTGCCCTGAGCTTTCGGGCCGCTGCTGGTCATCATGTTGCCCTCGGTGCTGCGTTGTGAGTGTCAGTCCTTCACGGGTTCAACGATTGTCAGACTGCATTTCCCTAGACGGTCTTGTTGAGTCGATGCCGCCGGCTCGGACCTTTGTATAAACCGCACCCGAAGACCTCTTTCGTTCGTCGGACTGTCCGGTGCCCGGGGATCGGCCGAAGTACCGTTTGGACGTCCATCTAGTTAGTCAGGTTCTCTCCGGGGTGGTCTGACCTGTTGTCTACCGTGTCGCGCTGACGTTGAATCGAAACTTTCCTCTAGGCCGCGTGCACCGCCTGGGTCTGCCGGTGCATCGGATGGTTCAGACGGGCGTGCGGATCGTAGTCCACATCGCGGGCGAGCATCGCCCAGATCTGCCGGGCATGTTTGTTGGCGATGGCCACGATCACCTTGCCGAACGGCAGGCGCCCGTCGAGCGTGCGTATCCACAACTGTTCCGGGGTGGCCTTCTCGCGCGCCACGGCCTTGGCCCGCTGCAGGCTGCTGCGCGCACCCTGGATCAGCAAGGTGCGCAGGTACGCATCGCCACGGCAGCTGATCTCACCCAATCGCGCGTGTCCGCCGCTGGAGTGTTGCGTCGGCACCAGGCCGAGCCAGGCGGCCATCTGCCGCCCCTGTTTGAACTCGCGCGCGTTGCCGACGGTGGCCACGGCGGCATCGGCGGATATCGGGCCGACACCGATGATCGCGCGCAAGCGAACACACCGCTCGTCCTGACGCGCATGGGCTTCGATGCGTGCATCGCACGCGTCGAAGTGCGTGCGCAACTGCTTCCAGTGATCGGCCAGATCACGAATCAATTCCTTGAATTCCGACGGCAACTCGCTTTGCGCATCCAGGTCGGACAACGACTGCCGCAGCGCCAGATCACTCTGCGCCACGATCACACCGAACTCGGCGAGCAAACCGCGGATACGATTGCCGATCGCCAGCGATTCGACCTTGTAGCCCTCGCGCACCCGATGCCAGGACAGCCGCACTTGCTGATCGACGTCTTTGACAGGTACAAGACGCATGTTGCCTTGCCGCACCGCCGTGGCAATCGCCTCGGCGTCGTTGCGATCGTTCTTGCTGCGCGAGCTCTTGCGGAACGGCGTGACGAACTGGGCGGCGATGATGCGCGGCTGCAGACCGTACTCCAGACAGCGCCGCGCCCAATGGTGCGCGCCGCTGCAGGCCTCCATCGCCACCACCGTGCCGGCCGGCAGCTGGGCCAGCCACAGGGCAAACGGCTCACGGCGCAGATCCTGCCGCTTCAGCACATGGCCGATGTCGTCCACCTCGCATACCGAAAACAGGACTTTCGCCAAATCCACGCCGATGGTTATAGTGCTCATGGAGACTTCCTCTTCTGCTGACGGTTGTGTCGCAACACCATCATGGCCCTCGAGGCCGAAAGGGGAGGAAGTCTCTTTTTACTCGTTCGAGGCGGACGGCTTCGTCGCCTCTTGACTCCAGCGTTCTGCCTGAGGAGAACTCAATGGATTCCAACAAAGCATTAGAGCTCAACGCCTTTGTTCCCGCCAAGAATTTCGATCTATCAAAGCGGTTCTACTCAGATCTAGGCTTTACGTTACTCTGGGGTAACGAAGACATTGCGCAGTTCAGAATCGGGTCGTTCACTTTCCTGCTTCAAAAATTTTACGTCAAAGAGCACGCCGAGAACTTCATGATGGCTTTGAGAGTGGAGGATGCCGATGTGTGGTGGGAGCATATTAAGCACATTGCCCTAAGTGAAAAGTATCCCGGGTTAATGCTTAAGCCTCCAACAATGCAGCCTTGGGGTATTCGCGTTCTGTATCTATCCGACCCCACTGGGGTTTTGTGGCATATTCAGGACAATAAGAAGGCATGACTACGAAATCAAGGTGACCTCCATGAGGTACGTGTTTTCAAGTTGCGCACCCGGTGCGTCGGCACCTTATTTTGGTTGCTA
>DASVLY010000617.1:0-11176 GCA_036384635.1 Noviherbaspirillum sp.
GCGCTTTCCGTTCAACCAGCGTGCGTTACTGGTCTTCTGGCGCGCACTGTACTTCCGTCCTGGCGTGTATGTACCGCAGACCAGAGGAAGTGGCCAATGGAACCGCGGCGCTTATCTGGTGCAAGGTCTCGGCCACTGCAATGCCTGCCACACGCCACGCAATATGCTCGGCGCAACCGAAAACCGTGGCGACTTAAGCGGCGCAATGATTCCGATGCTGGACTGGTATGCCTCGTCCCTGACCGGCGAAACCGACACCGGCCTGGGTAGCTGGGAAGTACGGCAGATCGCTGACCTGCTCAAGAACGGCGTATCGGCGCGCGGCGCGGTATCCGGGCCCATGGCTGAGGTGGTGCGCGAAAGCCTGCAATATCTGACAGAGGACGACATTCTCGCGATTGCGCTGTACTTGAAGCGCCTGCCCGGAAGCGGCACAACCGAGCTGACGCCGGAAAACGAAAGAACGCTCAGGCAAGGCGGCGCGCTGTATGACAAATACTGTGTCGAATGCCACAAGGCCAACGGCGAAGGCATGCCACCCGCTTATCCGCCATTGGCGGGAAACCGCGCGGTCATGCTCACTTCGCCGGTCAACCCGATCCATGCGGTGCTGCACGGCGGCTATCCGCCCAGCACGCAAGGCAACCCGCGCCCCTACGGCATGCCGCCTTTCGGCAATATCCTGAACGATACGGAAGTGGCGGCGCTGGTGTCATATATCCGTCATGCGTGGGGCAACGAGGCATCGATGGTTTCGGCGAACCAGGTCAATCAGTATCGGCCGGTGCCGTTGGATTGAACATTGCCCTGATCGCGGCTGTTCATCAAAACAGTGCCCGATTGTTAAATTATTGATTGCCCATTAGCATTCAGTGCCTTGAATAACAAAAATGGAATGTAATCTCATGAAAGGGATCTTAGGCTGGTTGGTAGTAGCGTGTCTGGTGGCAGCTTGTGGCGGGTCCGGGGAGGGGCCGCCGTTGGGCGACTTTCCGGCAATGACGAAGAAGGAAACCGATCTGCCCTTCACGCTGGTCGCGCCATCGTCCAAGAGCCCTGCCGCATTCAAGTTCACAAGCAGCAACGCATTGGTGGCGACGATAGATGGTACGGTGGTCACCATCAAGGGACCTGGCGAAACTATCATTACCGCATCTCAGGATGAGATCGGCAGTTTCGGTCCGACCCACAAATCGACCACGTTGACAGTGACGGCGGTTCCCTGTGATACGGGCAATACACGCATTGATGGTGTGTGTACGCCGATCCCGACCTGTATTTATCCAGCTACGCGAATTGGTAACAAGTGCGTCGCGCCGACGTCAAGCGGCACTGCTGTGAGTTTCGGGGGGCGGGCCTGGATGCCGGTGACTACGGCCGATACCTGGGCGAACGCTCGTGCATACTGCAGTGGCACCTTGATAGAGGGCACAACCGGGTGGCGTTTGCCCACTGATGTTGAACTGACAGATCTGTATGCATCCGGGCAGATTGCAGGGCACGGTTGGACTTTAGGTAATACATGGTCCGGTATGATGGGCAGCACGGCGCAAGTTGTTAGTCATGTCGCCGTCAACCTGGCGACCGGCACGTCGTCCGAACGTGGCGACACCACAGGATCGTATGTGAGTTGTGTCAAGTAAGTGCAGGTATTGTTCGAGCAAAGGAGGGAGCGGTGAGTGAATTCCACCGCCCCCTCTTTTTTCGCTTGACTCCGTACGATTGCTCTGCAACCGCGGGACTATGACCTTGCCTGCACAGGCCACAACGGCGGCACGTCCAGGCTGCTTTCCTGCGCCGCTTTCTGCTTTGCCCTGTTGCGCGAGGGCGGCAGGCGGCGCAGCGTTTTCAAAGCGGTCAAATCCCTGATTTCGATCGCGCGCTGTTCGACCACCGCCAGTCCCATGTCGTTAAAGGCGGACAGCGTGCGGCTGACGGTTTCCAGCGTGAGCCCGAGATAGCTGCCGATTTCATGGCGGGTCATGCGCAGGTTGAACTGTCTGCCCGAATAGCCCATCGCCGAAAAACGCTCCGACATGCTTACCAGGAAACGGGCAACCCGCGCTTCGGCACTGAGCGAACCCAGCATGCTGACCACCGATTGCTCGCGGATCAGTTCGCGGCTGATCACTGCATAGATCGCCGCCTCCAGCTCAGGATAAACCTTGCCAAGCGCGGTGAATTTTTTGAAGGGCAGCAAGATGACGTCGCAATCGGACAATGCGACCGCTTCCGATTCGTATCTCTTGTTGTGAATGCCATCGACGCCGAACAGGTCGCCTTTCATCGGGAAACCAAGTATCTGCTCGTTGCCGAACACATCAATCAACACTGTCTTCAGAAAACCCGAGTAGACAATATAGAGCTGGTCGAACGGCTGGCCGATCGTATGGATGCGCTGGCCCGCTTTGAACTGCATATGCTGGAACTGGACATCCTGCGGGAAAGATTCATCGGCGGCAATGCGCAGCAGCTCGCATACTTGAGCAAGCGTCGACCACAGCCTGCTGGCTCGCGACAGATTGGATTCGGGATGGATTTTGACGTTGTGATGTGTGTTGGGGGCTTCAGTGTTCAGGTTGGACAAGACAGACTCCTTGTGTGACAAGGCTCATGCAGCGGCCCATTCGGATTCTTCGATAACGCGGGACTGGCGGCTTCACCAGAACGGCGTGGCTAATGATCCGCAAGTATGTCGGCCCGAGGCCGGTGTCACTATCCGCAAGCGGCTGAAAATTACCGTCGGCGAAGACAGTAAACGTGTAGGAGATTTCCGAGAGCGGCTGCGTCGTTCGCCGCCGATTGCTGCGCAGGCGGCGTTTCCGGCCGGTACATGACGCAATCGGAATCCGTCTTGTCTTCGCACAATGGAAATGCGGTAACTGCCTGACCTAACGCAGCACTGGATGCAATTTTGCTGCAGCGCGGCGAAACCACATGGATTTTCACCGGTCTGATTGGAATACTTCGCCCACACCAACCCGGACGCTCGCTGCAACCTGAATCTGAATGCCTGCCGCGCAGCGCAAGCGTCCCACATGGAGAAACGCATGGACAGAGCCCAACCGGACAGAGTCCAATCAAACTTTAATGCCGGCACCCTTGCTCTGGTGGAGCAGCCCCCGGGCGTGGCCGAACGCCCCTCTTCCGCTCATTACACGCCACCGCCATGGACCGTTCCCGACATCGAACCGCCGACCACGATAGACCGCCTGATCCATGCCGCGATCGGACGCTTCACCGGCGGTCTCTCACCGGTCAGCCTGGCGCTTGCGTATGCCGACTGGGCGTTGCATCTGGCCGAATCGCCCGGCAAATGGGCAAGGCTCGGGGAAAAAGCCATGCGCAAGACAACACGCTTTGGCATGTATGCCGCGCATGTGCTCAGCAATACGAAATGCGCCCCCTGTATCGAACCGCTGCCGCAAGACCGGCGCTTTCGCGGCGAAGGATGGAGACGCTGGCCGTTCAACCTGATCTATCAGGGCTTCCTGCTGCACCAACAGTGGTGGCACAACGTCACCACCGGCATCGGCGGAGTGTCGCCGCATCATGAGCAGGTGGTGACCTTCGTCTCGCGCCAGTTGCTCGACCTGGTGTCCCCGGTGAATTACATCGCCACCAATCCGGATGTGCTCGATGCGACCGTACGCGAAGGCGGACGCAATCTGGTGCGTGGCGCGATGAATTTCATCGAAGACCTCGAACGCGGCATCGAGAGCAAACCGCCGCTCGGCATTGACGATTTCCAGCCGGGCAAGCAGGTTGCCGTCACCAAGGGGCAGGTGGTCTACCGCAACCGCCTGATCGAGCTGATCCAGTACAACTCCGCCACCGGCAAAGTCTATGCGGAACCAATACTGATCGTGCCGGCATGGATCATGAAGTATTACATCCTCGACCTGTCGCCACACAATTCGCTAGTGAAATACCTGGTCGAACGCGGCCATACGGTATTCATCATTTCCTGGCACAACCCTACCGAGCATGACCACGATCTGGACATGGAAGACTACCTGCGCCTGGGTGTGCTCGAAGCGCTCAACGCAGTGCAGGCGATCGTGCCGGGATACAAGATCAACACAGTCGGCTACTGCATTGGCGGCACCCTGCTGTCGATGGCGGCCGCCTATCTCGCACAGATCGGTGACGAACGGCTGAACTCGATTACGCTCCTGGCCGCGCAAACCGATTTCACCGAAGCAGGCGAATTGATGCTTTTCATCGACGACAGCCAGTTGAATTTCCTCGAAGACATCATGTGGAAGCAGGGTTATCTCGACAATCGCCAGATGGCAGGCGCATTTCAGTTGTTGCGCCCGCACGACCTGGTGTGGTCGCTGATCGTGCAACAGTACCTGCTCGGCGGCCGGCAGGCAATGACGGACCTGATGGCGTGGAATGCCGATGCCACGCGCATGCCTTACCGTATGCACAGCGAATACCTGCATCGGCTGTTCCTGCGCAACGATCTGTTCGCCGGACGCTACAAGGTCAACGGCCGCTCGATCTCGCTGGGCGATATCAACGCGCCGATATTTGCGGTGGCAACCGAAAGCGACCATGTCGCCCCTTGGCAATCAGTGTACAAGATCAACCTGATCGCCGACCCCGATGTGACCTTTCTGCTGACCAATGGCGGCCACAACGCCGGCATCGTCAGCGAGCCAGGCCACAAAGGCCGCCATTACCGGATGGCGCACCGGCCGGCCGGCACCAACTACATGGACGCCGAGACCTGGTACCTGTCCACGCCGGCGGTCAACGGGTCCTGGTGGCCGGCCTGGGCCAAGTGGCTGGAGCAGCACGCCAGCGGGCAGACCGCACCGCCAACCTTGGGCGCTCCGCACAAGGGATATGCGCCGCTGGTGCCGGCGCCGGGAGCGTATGTGCTGGAGCGCTGATGCCGTGCGGCATCAGCCGGAAACAAACTTGTTGTTTTTAGCGTGTCGGCAGCGCACACCGGATTGACTGGCTTTCCTTAAAACTTGTTCATGCTCTGCTAAGTGATAGCCGGCGGCAAGCATGTGCGTCCGCTTGCCGTGTTTCCGCATGCGGCAACTTTCAGCGAAGAATCGGTTAATAAATCCTCAACATTCTATTCAACACTTCGCCCGATTCGGGATAAAATGTTAGCAAGAAACAAAAGGCTATCCTTGTCTGGCCGCAGATGTGCGGCTCAGTAAATAGAACCAAGAAACCACAGTCCTCCCCCCTTCATACACATCCCTTCCATGCCGAACCCATTCTGCGCGCATATCCGGTTACACTTAGTCCGCATGATGCCGCCAGTCAAGCTGGGGTCGTAACACATGGAAGCGCTTCTCAAACATCTGATTCACCTCACCTGCCAACGGGACCAGACGCTGCTCGACAGCGCTGTGGTGTCGGCACTGCACGCGCTGGCCAGCGCCAGCCAGGTGCGGGTACATGAGTTGTTCCGTTACCGCGACGAGCTGTACATGCGTCCACAGGTCTGGATCAAGGAAGGCTCAGTGGTGTCGGTGGAAGAAACGCTGTCCACAGGCGAGCATACCGGCGAGCCGGTCAGTAAATTCCCGGCGCTGGTCGACTGCATCACGCAGCGCAAGACCTGCATGGAGCAGATTATCGACAACGGCGACCGCATCCTGTGGCTGCCGGCCTGGCTGAACGACAAGGTCAGCAGTTGCCTTGAAGTAGTCAACCCGACCCCGTACAGCAGCGATACGTTGTGCATGATGGAAGGGATCATGTACATCTACCGCAACTACCGGAGCATTCTCGATTACAGCGAACGCGACTCGCTGACCGGCCTGCTCAACCGCAAAACCTTCGATGAAAAGTTTTCTCGCCTGTTGACATTCAACGTCCCCGGCGCCACGCCGGAAAACCAGGAAGAACGGCGCCATTCTCAAGCCGCCAGCCTCGGGCACTGGCTGGCAGTGATCGACATCGACCACTTCAAGCACGTCAACGACCAGTTCGGCCATCTGTACGGCGACGAAGTGCTGATCCTGATCGCCAACCTGCTGCGCTCGTCGTTCCGTTCACAGGACCGGGTGTTCCGCTTCGGCGGCGAGGAATTCGTGGTGCTGCTGCGCTCGACCACGCTGGAAGACACATGCAAGATCTTCGAACGCTTTCGCACCAGCGTCGAGAACCATGATTTTCCGCAGGTCGGCAAAGTCACAGTCAGCGTCGGTTTCGCCGGCATCACGCCGGAATCGCCGGTGGTCATCCTGGGTCGCGCGGATCAGGCACTGTATTATGCGAAGGAAAACGGCCGCAACCGTGTCTGCCATTACGAAGAACTGGTCGGCAGCGGGCAATTGCGTTCGAAGGTGTCGAATGACATCGTGGAGTTCTTCTGACCACGCCTTCTGCCGTCAGCCGCACGCTCTCCATCACCCTCCCTGTTCAGCTGTGCGCACTGCGCGCAGCACATCCTTGCCGACCCGACATGGCGTTCGCTGCATTTACTTCTTGCCATTGGCAGTTAATTAACCAAACTGCCGATATAGCACTTGTTGCCAAACCGCCATGCAGGCCGCTACTCCGGGCCAGTTCAAGGGCTGCGCTGACCCGCTCCGGAATGCAGTGCAAGGCGCGACGCGCCGCATTCCCCAATTGACGTTGCCGGCAACTCACATTACGTTAACGTAAACGTTATCCGGCGTCCGGATTTTCGTCGCCCTTCATACAGGCCCCAGCCATGACCGACCTTTCCGCAGCCAGGAAACACGCCGCATACCAACCCGCGAACAAGGTGCGCTTTGTCACTGCGGCATCGCTGTTCGACGGCCATGACGCATCGATCAACATCATGCGCCGCATCCTGATGGCGCACGGCACGGAAGTGATCCACCTGGGGCACAACCGCTCGGTAGATGAAATCGTTACCGCCGCGCTGCAGGAAGATGTGCAAGGGATCGCGGTGTCAAGCTACCAGGGCGGCCATGTCGAATACTTCAAGTACATGATCGAGCAGTTAAAGGCACGCGGCGGTGCGCACATCAAGGTGTTTGGCGGGGGCGGCGGGGTCATCGTGCCGGATGAAATCGCGCAACTGCATGCTTATGGCGTTGCGCGCATCTTCAGCCCGGAGGACGGCCAGCGCATGGGCTTGAGCGGCATGATCGTCTCGATGATCGAGGCGTGCGATACGGATTTGTCTGACTATGCGCCGTCCAGCCTGTCTGCACTGACGATGGGCGGGATGGGCGAACGGCAACGCCCGCTTGCGCAACTGATCACCGTGCTCGAAAACGGGAAAGTTTCCCCTGCCCTCAAAACAGAACTGCACAAGGCGGCCGGCACAAGGCAGATTCCGGCGCTTGGCATCACCGGCACCGGCGGCGCGGGCAAATCATCGCTGACCGATGAGCTGATCCGCCGCCTCCGGCTCGATCAGGACGATGCCTTGCATATCGCGGTGGTGTCGATCGACCCGTCGCGCCGCAAATCGGGCGGTGCACTCCTGGGCGACCGCATCCGCATGAATGCGATCAATCCGTGGAGTGGTCATGCTCGCGTGTTCATGCGTTCGCTTGCCACGCGCGACGCGGGTTCCGAAATTTCGCCGGCGCTGCCGGATGTGATCGCCGCCTGCAAGGTGGCCGGCTTCGATCTGGTGATCGTCGAGACTGCCGGCATCGGCCAGGGCGACGCCGCCATCGTGCCGCAGGTGGACCTGTCGATGTATGTGATGACGCCGGAATTCGGCGCCGCGTCGCAGCTCGAAAAGATCGACATGCTGGATTTTGCCGATTTCGTTGCGATCAACAAGTTCGACCGCAAAGGTGCGCAAGATGCGCTGCGCGATGTCGCGAAACAGTATCAGCGCAACCGTGCGCTGTGGAACAAGAAGCCGGAGGAGATGCCGGTGTACGGCACGCAGGCGTCGCGCTTTAACGATGACGGCGTGACCGCGCTGTACCAGGGCCTCTTGCCGAAGCTGGCGGAGTGCGGGTTGAAAGTCAAAGCGGGCAAGCTGACGCCGGCACCGGTGCGTTTTTCTTCCGGCAAGAATGCGATCGTGCCGCCTGCGCGCAGCCGCTATCTGGCGGAGATTGCCGATACGGTGCGCGCCTATCACCGGCTCACCGAAAAACAGGTGCGGATCGCGCGCGAGCGTCAGCAGTTGCAGGAATCGCTGCGCATGCTGCGCGAGGCCGGCAAACACGTCGACATGGACGATCTGATCGGCGAGCGCGATGCGCAACTGGACGGCGGTGCGAAGGCATTACTGGCGTCATGGCCCGGGCTCAAAGCGGCATATGCCGGCGACGATTACATCGTCGACATCCGGGGCCACGAGATCCGCGCCCGCCTCGTGCAGCAAACACTGTCCGGCACAACAATTCGCAAAGTCGCGCTGCCGAAATTCGAAGACCACGGCGAAATTCTGCGCTGGCTGATGCTGGAAAACGTTCCCGGCGCCTTCCCCTACACTGCCGGCGTATTTCCGTTCAAGCGCGAAGGCGAAGACCCGACCCGCATGTTCGCCGGCGAAGGCGATGCGTTCCGCACCAATCGCCGTTTCAAGCTGCTGTCCGAGGGCATGCCGGCAAAACGCCTGTCGACCGCTTTCGATTCCGTCACGCTGTACGGCGCCGACCCGGCGATCCGCCCCGACATCTACGGCAAGATCGGCAACTCGGGCGTATCGATCGCCACGCTCGACGACATGAAAGTGCTGTATGACGGCTTCGACCTGTGCGATCCGGCCACCTCGGTGTCGATGACGATCAACGGCCCGGCGCCGACGATCCTGGCGATGTTCATGAACACCGCGATCGACCGGCAAATGGACAAGTTCCGCGCCGATCGCAAGCGCGAACCGAGTGCAGAAGAAGCGCGGCAGATCCGCGCATGGGTACTGCAGAACGTGCGCGGCACCGTGCAAGCCGACATACTGAAGGAAGACCAGGGGCAAAACACCTGCATCTTCTCCACCGAGTTTTCGCTGAAGGTGATGGGCGACATCCAGGAATATTTCGTGCAACATCAAGTGCGCAATTTCTATTCGGTGTCGATCTCCGGCTACCACATCGCAGAAGCCGGCGCGAACCCGATCTCGCAGCTTGCGTTCACGCTGGCCAACGGTTTTACTTTCGTCGAGGCCTATCTGGCGCGCGGCATGCGCATCGACGATTTCGCGCCCAACCTGTCGTTCTTCTTCAGCAACGGCATGGACCCGGAATACACCGTGCTGGGGCGCGTAGCGCGCCGCATCTGGGCGGTGGCCATGCGCGACAAGTACGGCGCGAACGAGCGCAGTCAGAAACTGAAATACCACATCCAGACCTCCGGCCGCTCGCTGCATGCGCAGGAAATCGACTTCAACGATATCCGCACCACGCTGCAGGCGCTCATTGCGATCTACGACAACTGCAATTCGCTGCACACCAATGCCTACGACGAAGCGATCACCACCCCGACCGACGAATCGGTGCGGCGCGCATTAGCCATTCAATTGATCATCAACCGCGAATGGGGGCTGGCGAAGAACGAGAATCCGAACCAGGGCTCGTTCATCGTCGAGGAACTGACCGGCCTCGTCGAAGAAGCGGTGCTGCAGGAATTCGAGCGCATCGCCGAGCGCGGCGGCGTGCTGGGCGCGATGGAAACCGGCTATCAGCGCGGCAAGATCCAGGAAGAATCGATGTATTACGAGCAGTTGAAGCACGACGGCACGCTGCCCATCATCGGCGTCAACACCTTCCGCAATCCGAAAGGCGATGCAACGCCGCAAATGCCTGAACTGGCGCGCTCGACCGAGGACGAGAAGCAGTCGCAACTGAAGCGCCTTGCGGACTTCCATGCACTCCATGCGAAAGAAGCGCCGGCAATGCTGCAAAAGCTGCAGCAGGCGGTGATCCGCGACGAGAATGTGTTCGCGGTGCTGATGGAGGCGGTGCGGGTGTGCTCGCTCGGGCAGATCAGCAATGCGCTGTTCGAGGTGGGCGGGCAGTATCGGCGGAATATGTGAACTCAACAGCCATCGACGGAGCCGGAGCCCGGGTTCATCAGACTAACGCCTCAAGCTTCTGCAGCCAAGCATGGAAATGCGGACAAGCATCACGTATGGCATCCAATCCAATTGCGCAGGCGATGAGTGGGCCATGAAAAGTTTTTTGGTAAGTCGACATGACAGTCAATACACGCTTCGATGGTGCGGTCTGCGGACCGTCGTTGATATCTTCCGGCGTAGCGTAAGCTTGAGTTATTGCACTTAATTTGGATACCACAGTCTCATCATCCGTCCATTCGCTGAATTTCTCCGGCTGTACAAACAGCAGAGCCTCAAATTCATGGACCATCAGATTTGGAATAAAGTTGGCTTGAGCGATGTCTTGCTCCAACCGCACCTCAAGAAATGTCGATTTCTGCTGGCCGCTCCCCATGCCAGGATAGCCCGCTGAATCTTTTCCCGGGAAGTCACCGGGCAGTGCATAAAGATCGAACAGGGTTGTGACATACGCTCTGGAATCCTGCTTGCACAAGCGTAATAGCTGCGGCTTGACCTTGGAATAGCTCACCACACCTCCTTTGTAGCCGGGGCTGGTACTGATAATGATGGGTGTGAGATATATACCTGTCCGAGCGTAATGCGGCGCCAGTAATTCGCGCACGAAAGCCTCTTCGGTTTGCCCCTCCACAACGACATACACGCGCGTCATCGTGTCGGTCTCCCGCCCAGCAGATTCTTCTTCCACAAATCACCCAGGCTATATTCCGCCAGCCATTCCGCGAGCGCCGCATCATCGGGCCGTTTAAAGGTGGACGCGCCGCCTCGCTTGTCTACAACAATCAGATCGTCTGCATCAAATTCATTGACCAGTTCGACCGATTGAGTGGACACGATGAGCTGATGTATGTCGGCAGCGGATTTCATTAATCCACCCAGTACCGTAATGGCAAATGGGTGTAAGCCCAGTTCCGGCTCATCGATCAGAATCGTCGCCGGCATGAATTCTTCAGGTTGCAACAAGACGGTGGCGAGGCAGATGAAGCGCAAGGTGCCATCAGACAATGCGCTGGCAGTGAAAGGCACATCCTGCCCAGCTTCGGTCCATTCAAGCTGGATTTTTTCCTTGTTATCGACCGTTGGGCGAAGGTGAAAGTCGCCAAAGAAAGGCGCTACCAACTGAATTGATTTGACGATGCGCTTGTAGTGCGACTCGTGATGATT
>DASVLY010000618.1:0-1624 GCA_036384635.1 Noviherbaspirillum sp.
GCGAATATGCGCCGGGCGTGTAACCACACTTTCGCCAACTAAAGTTCTGGCCGTTCAGTGTGGCTTGCGCGGAGTCAACGGTGCTGTTGATCTTGACCGCCACACCGCTCAAGCCATGATCGTCGCCGGCAATGCCGCTGACGGTAATACAGGTTTGCGATACTGACGAATTTGCCGCAGATATGACCGGTGGCGTATCGGTAACAGCCCCCACGCTGAATGGCTTGACGAAAACCTCCGACGATAAGCCTTCATTGTCGGTCGCTGTGACATTCAAGACATAGCTGCCGTCGGCCAGCGGATAGTCGGCGGCAACGCTGGCGCCATTGATTAGCTGGTTTACCTGCTCGCCCCCGGCTGCCTTCTTGATGACGACGCGCATCGACACCACGCTGCCATTGTCGGTACCGGTGCATTCCACCCGCACAGGCGAACTCACCGCTGCGGCAGCCGGTCTGGTGCAGTCGACGCTGGGATTGCCGGACGTGCCTTTGTACCACTGATTATTGTCAAACAAAAACTTGGTCAGATTCTCGGGAAAATTCACGCGGGTGTTGTCGATCCAGACACCATAATCACCATTCTTGGAACCGCCCGGCCCCGCCGGCCACGCATGCTTCATGCCCGGCAGCAGCAGATCGCCCACCCGTATGTTATTCGCCGCATCCTGAAATGTGGTAAACCTGCCGCCCCCGCCGCTGCCGCCGGGCACATCGACCGTCGGATTGGCCGTATTTGCGTCCCACATCAGTTTGTAAGCATCTCTCGTATTCTGGCAGAAAGGCAGGAAGCCGCTCTGATCGCCACAGGCCAGCGTCACTACTTGCTTGTTCAGAAAATCCTTGAACGAACCCGCGTGCTTGACGCAAAGATCGCGCACCTGCTGCGGCGTTCGCGGCTGGCTTCCCATGGTTCCCGGCGAGCCCAGCGTCGGCGTTTCATTCAGGCCGACACCGGAAAATACATCCGGTGCCAGACAAGCGAGCAATTGCGCTTCTCCCGCGCCGCCGGACAAACCGCTGACATACACCTGCTTCGGATCGATTGCGAGTTCCGGCATCTGTTTCAGCTTTTCGACCAGGTTCAGCAACGGGCCTGCATCACGACTGACACGATCGTGCGGTGATTCGTCGAACCAGTCGAAGCATTTGTTACCGATGGGGTTGTCGCCGCTCCCGCTGCGCTTAGTATTCGGCTTGGTCGGCGCTACCACCACCATGCCGTATTTTTCGGCCGTGGCTTCCCAGTTAAAGCCTTTGTTGATCACATGCCCCGATGCGGTCTGGCTGCAGCCATGCAAAGTCAGCATCAGTGCGCGCTTGCCTGCGGGCTTGCCGGCATTCCGAGGCAGGTTCTTCGGCAAATAGTACCAAGTGTCCGTCAATATTCCGATGATCGCGCCGTCGGTAATCTGCTGCCATGAGCCGGTGCCGGTGCCGGCGTCGGACTGCTTTTCCATCGGGTGTGCCTTGAAAAAATTCCACACCAGTTGCGCGGCATTCGGACCTTTGTTGATGACCCACGGCCCGCGCTCGCCGCCGGACCACCAGTGGCCGCGCACGCGATCTTCCTTTACCACAGCGTCACTGTCCGGCGCATACGGATCATGCGGCAATTCCGGGAC